>JBPCPR010000103.1:0-4436 GCA_050998925.1 Gaiellaceae bacterium | reverse complement strand
GACGCTGGCGCACCCTGGCTTGGTCTGGCCCATCCTCGCGGGCGCGCCAATTACCGCTCAACCATCTAGATGATTGGGCGGACATCGGGACGCTCCCCGGGGCAGACCGCCCGGGGTGGATATCGCGTTCGCCGGCAGGGGCACTAGATGCGTCCGGTCCGCGTCGCCGTCGACGCGATGGGCGGTGACCGCGCACCGGAAGAGATCGTCGCCGGCGCGCTCGAGGCCCGTTCCGAACGGGTCGAACCGATCCTGTTCGGCCGCCCCGAGCTCCTGACTCCACTAGCCGGCGGGCTCGAGGTGGTTCGCGCCGAGGAGGTCGTCGCCATGGACGAGAAGCCTTCGGACGCCGCTCGCACCAAACGCCAGAGCTCGATGTTCGCCGCGTGCCGCGCGGTGGGTGCTGGAGACGCAGACGCCGTCGTGTCCGCGGGCAACACCGGCGCTCTCCTCGCAGCCTGCTTGCTCGAGATCCGCCGGCTCCCCGCCGTGCGCCGCCCCGCCATCGCCGCACCCCTTCCGGCAGCCGGCGGGCCCGCGGTCCTCGTCGATGCCGGCGCGAACGCCGATGCCCGACCCGAGCACCTGCTCCAGTTCGCCCATATGGGCGCCACCTTTGCGGAGGAAGTCCTCGGCATCGCGGAGCCGACGGTGGGACTTCTCTCGATCGGCGAGGAGCAGGACAAGGGCAACCACCTCGTCAGGGAGGCGTACACGCTTCTCGCCGCGAGCTCCCTGCGGTTCGTCGGGAACGTCGAGTCCCGCGAGCTTCTGAACGAGCCTCCGGACGTCATCGTCTGCGACGGCTTCACGGGCAACGTCGCCCTGAAAGCACTGGAGGGCGCGATCCGGTCCACCTTCGACAGCCTTCGGGAGGACATCGTGTCGTCTACGCGTGGAAAGCTCGGCGCGCTGCTGATCCGGCCGGCCGCGCGCCGGCTATGGCAGCGGCTCGATCCGGACACGTACGGGGGCGCCTACCTGCTTGGCCTGCGTGGACTCGCCGTGGGCGCACACGGAAACTCGTCGAGAACCGCTGTGGCCAACGCGATCCTGCTCGCTGTGCGCGGGGCCGAGGGGCGTGTGGTGGAGCGGGTCGCAACCCGCCTGGCCGAGGAGCCGATGCCCGTAACCCGTGCGTGAATCCTCGGGCCTTGGCGTGGTAGCAGCCGCCGTCCGCTGAGCGCAGAGACCAAGAAAGGCAGGTAGGAAAACGGATGGCAGCGTCCCGCGAGGAGATCTACGAGCAGATCAAGGACGTCCTGGTCGAGCAGCTCGGCGCTGAGGAAAGCGAGATCACGGAAGAGGCTTCGTTCCAGGAGGATCTCGACGCCGATTCACTCGACCTCGTGGAGCTGATCATGGAGCTCGAGGACCAGTTCGGGGTCAAGATCTCCGACGAGGACGCCCAGGGAATCCAGACCGTCGGCCAAGCCGTCGACTACATCTCGTCGCACCAGTAGGTTCCAAGCCTGAGGCCGAGCTTCTCGCGCTGATCGACGCGCTCCCCGAGGCGCGTCTTCGCGCCGCCTTCACGCATACGTCCTGGGCCTCGGACCGCTCGGAGTCCTACGAGCGGCTCGAGTTCCTCGGAGACAGCGTCCTGGGGCTCGCGATCGCACGCGAGCTCTACGAGCGGTTCCCCGACTACCAGGAGGGGGAGCTCGCAAAGATCCGCGCGCACGTCGTCTCGCGCCAGAGCTGCGCCGTGCTCGGCAGGCGTCTCGGATTCGGCGACCGGCTCCTCGCGCACGGGCGCGGGTCGATCCCCGACGACGAGCTCGAGAAGCTTGCGACGAACCAGAACGTCGTCTCGGCCCTCGTCGAGGCGGCCCTCGGGGCGCTCTATCTCGAACATGGCTTCGAGGCGATCCGCGAGCCGATCCTCGACACGTTCCGCGAGCGCATCGAGTACGCGCTGAACAGCTACGTCGACTACAAGACGGTGCTGCAGGAAGAGGCGGCCCGCCGAGGGTTGAGCGTCTCGTACTCGGTCGTCGAGGTGGATGGCCCGCCCCACGAGCGTTCGTTCACGTGCGCAGCCGTCGTCGACGGCGAGCACGCCGGGTCGGGGAAGGGCGACTCCAAGAAGGCCGCCGAGCAGAATGCGGCGCGGGAGGCTCTCGCGGGGTTCTCCGCGAGCAGCGCGTAGCACGGTCTGCCATCCGCGCGGCTCGTCATGCTGCCAGCGCGTGTTCCTGCGCTCTATCAAGCTGTGCGGCTTCAAGTCGTTTCCGGACCCGGTGGAGGTCAGACTCGAGCCCGGCGTCGCCGTGGTCGTCGGGCCGAACGGGTCCGGAAAGTCGAACGTCGCCGACGCGATCGTGTGGGCGGCCGGAAGCCTCAGCCCGTCCGAGCTCCGCGCCGAGAAGCCCGACGACGTCATCTATGCAGGGTCGGCCGGCAGGGCCGGCGCGGACTCCTGCCAGGTCGAGCTGATCTTCGACAACGCGGCCGCAACCGGTCCGCTTCCGTACTCCGAGCTTTCGATCACACGCCGGCTGCACCGGGGCGGCGAAGGGCAGTACCTCGTGAACGGAGCGTCCGTGCGACGTACCGATCTCGTCGAGATCCTCGCGGATCTCGGGCTCGGCGGCGAGATGCACTCGATCATCGGCCAGGGCCGCGTCGAGCAGATTCTCGGCTCGAAGCCGGCAGAGCGCCGCGCGCTCGTCGAGGAGGCCGCGGGCCTCGGGAAGTTCAAGCGGCGGCGCCATCGCGCCGAGCTGAAGCTCGCTCGGGTGGCGATCCAGGTCGATCGGGCTCGTGACCTCGAGGACGAGGTTCGGAAGAGACTGCGTCCCCTGGCGCTCCAGGCGAGTGCTGCCTCGCGTGCGGAGAAGCTGGCACAGGAGCTCGCCCGCCTCCGGAGCAGGATTGCGGCCGGCGAGCTCGAGCGCGCCGCGGCGCGCCTCGTCGAGGTGGAGGAGCGCCGTGCCGAAGCGGGGCAAGCAAGGCGTGCTCTCGACGTGCGGCTCGAAGGCCTGCTCGCCGAGCGGCACCGCGTGGAAGAAGAGCTGGGCGAAGCCGCCCAGGGTCACGAGCGTGCGACAGCGGCGCTCTACCGGCTTCGATCCGCCTTCGAACGGCTGGACCTGAGGCGGGAGCGGGCCGACGAGGCTGCGACAGAGCTACGGGCGCTGGCCGAGCGAGCTCGTGGGCTGGTCGCCGCTCCCTCGGACGCCGCACCACAGCAGGAACTCGCAGCGGCCGAGCTCGCCGCGGACAAGGCCGGTGAGCACGCCAGAACGGCACTGGCCGAGCGAGAGGTGCTCGTGACGCAGGCGCGCCTCGCCGCGGACCGTCTGGAGGCCCTAGACCGGAGCCTGGCCGAGCGTGAGGGGCTGCCTCCCGCGGCTCGCGCATTCGCAGACGCAGGCGAGCGGCTCGCCCTCGGGTCGCTCGAGATCGATCCGGGCTACGAGCGCGCCGTCGGTGCCGCGCTCGGATGGCGTGCGGCCTCGGTCCTTTCCAGCGACCTCGGCCGTGGGCTCGAGCTGGTCGAGGAGGCTCGGAGCGGTGGCCTCGGCGGTGTCTCGGTATTGCTCGAGGTGGAGGAGCCAGCCGGAGGAGTGGTCGAGCCTCCGGTCGCGAGCGCGGAGCCGCTCATCCGCTTCGCGCGGCCCACCGCCGGCGCGGAAAGGATCGGGGCGCTCCTCCAGAATGTCTGGGTCACGGCGGTGGACGACTTTGCCCGTGCCCGGCACGGCGTTCTCGTCACCCGCGAAGGGCACGGCTACGACCCGGGCAGTGGAGAGCTCTGGTTCGCGGGGGAGGCCGCCGAGAGCGTCCTCCTCGCCTTGCACGCCAGGCGCGGCGCCCTCGCCGAGGAGGCCGCCGAGCTCGAGCGTGCGGCAGTCGACGCCGCCGGCCGCGTGGCCATGGCGACCGAGGAGGAGAGCGCGGCACGGGAGCGCCGGGACCGTGCCTGCCGGGCCGTGGAGCGGCTCCCAGCGCGTGTCGACCCGAGGGAGGCCGAGCTCCTGGAGGCCCTGGCCAGCTTGCAGCAGCGCCTCGCTGACGTGCTCGAAGCCACGCGTGACGCCTCGGGGCGGTTCGAGGCGCCGCTCCGAGCGCAGGTCGATGCCGGTGGGACCCGTTCGGCTGAGCTCGGCGAGGAGCTTCGTCGTCTCGGGGGAAGTGAGGCCGAGCTCCGGCGCTCGGCGGGAGAGGCGGGAGAGCGTCTAGCGGCGATCGCGGTCGAAGGCGCCCGCCTCGAATCGGAGATGGCGGAGCTTCGAGGCCGACTCGAGCAGGAGACGGAGCCGGAAGAGCTCTCCGAGGACGAGCGGGAGGAGTTGCTTCTGACGATCGAGCGCCTGGAGCGGCGCCGGGAGGTTCTCGGCCAGGTCAATCCGCTCGCTGCGGAGGAGCACGCCCAGGAGTCGGAACGACTGGCAGAGCTCAGGGAGCAGCGCGAGGATCTCGAGCGTTCC
>JBPCPR010000094.1:0-5630 GCA_050998925.1 Gaiellaceae bacterium | reverse complement strand
GCCGGAAGGAGGTCGAGAGGTGCTTTCGCTCCTCGTAGCCGTAGCCCGCCTGGAGCTCGAGCACGGGATCGCTATCATTTGAGGGGCTCATCGTGTAGAAGACTCCGTGCTGCGCCGAGACGAGCGGAGCGAGCTCGGAGAGGATCATGCTCGACACCGCGACGAGGTCGCGCTGCCCTGTGAGCATGCGGGTAAAGCGTTCGCGGTTCGTCTTCAGCCAGTCCTGCTCGACGTTCTGCCGGGTCGTCTCGCGGAGGTTCCGGATCATCTCGTTCAGCTTGTCCTTCAGGACGGCGACTTCGCCGCTCGCCTCGACCCGGACCTGCCTGGTGAGGTCACCCTCGGTGACTGCCGTGGCGACGTCCGCAATCGCTCGCACCTGGTTCGTGAGGTTGGCCGCGAGCTGGTTGACGTTGTCGGTCAAGTCCTTCCAGACGCCGCCGACCTCCTTCGACTGCGCCTGGCCGCCGAGCTTGCCTTCGACTCCGACCTCGCGGGCGACTCTCGTCACCTCTCCGGCGAACGCGTTGAGCTGGTCGACCATGGCGTTGACGGTGTTCTTCAGCTCGAGGAACTCGCCCTTGACGTCGATCGAGATCTTCTTGCTCAGGTCGCCGTTGGCCACCGCGGTAGTCACCTCGGCGATGTTTCGCACCTGCCCGGTCAGGTTTCCGGCCATCAGGTTCACGTTGTCGGTCAGGTCCTTCCAGACGCCACCGACCTCGATCGTGACCGCCGCAGCCTGCCCCAGCTTGCCCTCTGTACCGACCTCGCGGGCGACTCGTGTCACTTCGGAGATGAACCCGTTCAGCTGGTCGACCATGGCGTTGATGGTGTTCTTGAGCTCGAGCATCTCGCCGCGAGCTTCGATGGACACCTTCTTGCTCAGGTCACCGTCCGCGACCGCGCCGATGACGCGCTGCATCTCCACGGTGGGGCGCACAAGATCGTCGATCAGGCTGTTGACGGATTGAACGCTTCCGGACCAGCTCTGGGTCGATCCTCCGAGCAGGACCCGCTGTGACAGCTTGCCCTGCTTGCCCACGACTTCGCTGACTCGGGCGAGTTCCTCCCCGAGCGCCTGGTTGGCGATGATGACGTCGTTGAATCCGTCGGCGACCTTGCCGGCCACGCCGATCCACTCGAGAGGCATCCGGGCCGTGAAGTCGCCTTCCTTGACCTGCGCCAGGACGCTCAGCAGCACCTTGGCATCGACCGTGTCGGTAGGGGCAACCTTTGGAACCGTCATTGAAGCCTCCTGGGCAGCGGAGAGCGTTGGAATTGCTTGACCCGTTTCCCCATGCCGCAGAGGAGTTCGGTCATCCCTCTACATGTCGGCGAGCCGGACGTCGGCCGGTCTCCACGTTTCGGAGCGATGTAGTCACCCGAACGGGGGAGGGCGATCACGCGATCAGCTGTCGGTCGCCCCACGGCTCCCGGCGCGAACCGAAACGTCGGCTTGTATCGTGGCCGGCGATGGCCGAGAGCGCATCGACCCGTGGGCACGGCCTCTTGGAGCGCCTCGACCAGGGCGCCGTCATCTGCGCCGAGGGCTACCTGTTCGAGGTCGAGCGCCGCGGCTACCTCCAGGCGGGAGCATTCGTCCCCGAGGTGGTGCTCGACCAGCCGGAGCTCGTCAGGGGCCTCCACCGCGAGTTCGTGCACGCGGGCTCCGACGTCGTCGAGGCCTTCACGTACTACGCGCATCGCGAGAAGCTGCGGATCCTCGGGAAGGAGGACCTCCTCGAGGCGCTGAACCGCCAGGCGCTCGCGCTCGCAAAGGAAGTCGCCGACGAGAGCGGCACACTCTTCGCGGGCGACATCTGCAACACGAACGTGTTCGCACCCGACGACGAGTCGCGGGGGGCGGTCCGGGCGATGTTCCCGGAACAGGTCGGCTGGGCGGTCGAGGCGGGCGTCGACTTCGTGATCGGCGAGACGTTCTCGTGGGGCGAGGAGGCGCTGATCGCGCTCGATGTCGTCAAGGAGGCAGGCGTGCCGGCCGTGATCACGCTCGCGGTCCACCAGGAGCCGATCACGCGCGACGGCTGGTCGCCCGAGTACGCGTGCAAGCGCCTCGAGGACGCGGGCGCCGCCGTGGTCGGTCTGAACTGCATCCGCGGGCCCCGGACGATGCTGCCGCTGCTCGGGCGGATCCGGGACACGGTCCAGGGACACGTCGCTGCACTTCCAGTCCCGTACCGGACGACGGATGAGCAGCCGACCTTCCAGTCGCTCCGCGACCCGGACTGCGACTGCCTGCCTGACGACCGAACGTTCCCCACGGCCCTCGACCCGTTCACGTGCAACCGCTACGAGCTCGCGGAGTTCGGCAAGGCGGCTTACGACCTCGGCATCCGCTACCTCGGGGTCTGCTGCGGCGCCGGCCCGCACCACATCCGCAGCCTCGCGGAGGCGCTCGGCCGCGAACCCGCGGCCAGCCGGTACACCGCGGACATGTCGAAGCACGCCTACTTCGGTACGGAGGCGACGCTGAAGGACGAGAACCGGGAGTTCGCCGAGAAGCTCTAGGCGCTTCGGCTACGCAGCGCTCTGCGCGAGAGGCGGGAGCGCGTCCTCGAGGAAGCGGCTGACCAGGGAGACGAGCCGCCGGAACTCCGGGTGGTCGTCGTACATCCACTCGGTGTGACCGCACCCCGCCAGCAGGACGAGCTCCTTGGGCTCGCCCGCGCGGCGGTAGAGCTCGCGCGACTCGTCCGGCGAATGGAGATCGTTTTCCGCCCCGTGCACGAGGAGAAGCGGGCGCGGAGCGAGCCGTGCGACGACGTCCTCGGGACGGAAGCTGAGCAGGAGCTCGGCCGACTCGAGCGTCACCTGGGTGCCGAAGCCGGGATAGCGAGCCAGCTCGTCGACGACGTAGCCGCGCGTGACGCGGTCGAGCCGGACGATCTCGAAGGGCGGAACGAGCTCGGAGGCGCCTGGCGCGCCTCTGGCCGCCCGATCCGCCGCGATGCGCTCTCCGAGGCGGTCCCAAGACTGCTCGTCGTGCATGGAGCGCGTTGAGCGCTCTCCGTCTCCGATCGCGTTCACCGCGACCACGGAGCGAACCCGCGGATCGTCGGCGGCGGCGGCGATCACGATCCCGCCACCGAGGGCCCACCCGAGCAGCGCGATCCGAGCCGGATCCACCTCCGCGACGGTCTCGAGGAAGTCGATCGCGGCGCGGACGTCCTCGACCTGCTCCTCAGGATGCAGCCGCCCGGGCGGCCCATCGCTCCGCCCGAAGCCGCGGTAGTCGAACCCGAGGCAGACATAGCCCGCGGGGACGAGCGTGCGCGCAAAGCGCGCGGGGTGCATGTCCTTCAGGCCCTGGTAGCCGGAGCAGACGACGAGAGCCGGTCGGCGCTCCCCTCCGGCGAGGCCGTCGGGCAAGGAGAGGTCGCCGTCGAGTCGCGCTCCGGCGCTCGGGAACGAGATCGGTTCTCGCCTCACGCCGCCCCGTGCCCGAGGACGAGCGAAAGACGGTCGGCCGCAGCCTTGATCGTCCTGCCGGCGGCGTCGAGCTTGCCCGCGTAGCGAAAGGCCGGAGCCGAGACGTTCAGCGCCGCGGCGACGCGGCCCTTGAAGTCGCGGACGGGAGCAGCGGCTCCGACGAGCCCCGGCTCGAGCTCCTCCTCCACGATCGCATAGCCCCGCGTGCGCGCTCCCGCCACGCACCCGGCCAGCTCGTCGACGCCGGAAACCGTGGCCGGGGCGAGCCGGCGGAATTCAGTCCCCGCGAAGAGGCTCCTGAGCGCCTCGCGCTCATGATCCACGAGGAGCGCCCGGCCGGCCGAGCTGCAGTAGGCCGGCACCGTGTGCCCAACCCAGCCTTCGGCCTGAATGGCGCGCGGCGGCGACTCAGACAGGACCGTGAGGACGCCGACCCCGCGGAGGACGGACAGGTGCACGGTTTCCCCGAGCTCGTCCACCAGGCTCGCAAGCACCGGCGGAGCCGCCTCGAGCAACCGCTGCTCGCCTGCCTGCGCCGCGAGCGAGAAAAGGCGCCAGCCGAGTCGGTAGCCTCGCGTGTCAGGGTCGCGCTCCACCAGCCCAGAGCCGGCCAGCGTCTTCAGCGTGCGCGAGACCTGGCTCTTCTCCTGCCCGATCAGCCCGGCGATCTGGACGACCCCGAGCCCTCCGGAACGGGCCGCCCCCTCCTTCGAAAGGGCAACCAGGACGTCGACACCGCGGCTGAGACCGGTTGCTGTATTTCCACTCACTGTTGCTCTATTTACCACACATTGAGTACACTCGCAATCGATGTTCGACCTGCACGTGCATTCCGCGCCGTGCGTACTTCCGCGCCTCGGGGACGACGTCGAAACGGTCGGCTGGTACGAGGCAGCCGGGTTCACCGGCTGCGTCCTCAAGGGCCATGCCGAGCCCACCGCCGGAAGAGCACGGGCTGCCGCCGCGGGGCGCAGGGTCGCCGTCCACGGGGCCGTCGTCCTGAACGGGGCCGTCGGCGGGCTCAACCCGGGCGCGGTCGAAGCGGCGCTCGGGCTCGGCGCGCGCGTCGTGTGGATGCCGACGCTGGACGCGCGGGCGCACCTCGACGCGGGTCTTCCCCGCCCCCGGCTCGGAGCCGCCGTGTTTGCGATTCCGCCTGTCGACCCGACCAACGAGTCCGCCGTGCTCGAGATCTGCACGCTCGTCGCGGAGGCCGATGCCGTCCTCGCAACGGGCCATCTGAGCGGCCCGGAGATCGCCTGGCTCCTCCCGAGAGCGCGCGCCGCGGGCATCCGCCGCGTCCTCCTCACCCACCCGTCGTTCATGGTCCCGTCGCTCGACGCCTCGACGACCCGAGCCCTCGCCGAGCAGGGCGCCTACGTCGAGGTGACGGCGTACCAGCTTCTCCACCAGCCGGAGTTGACAGCCGCCCGCCTTGCCGCCTTCGTCCGCGACGTCGGGCCGGAGCGCTGCCTCCTCTCGTCCGACGCCGGGCAGCCGGACTCGCCGCGCCCGGCCGAGGCGCTCGGCCGGCTCGTCGAGGCGCTGGCGGCGGAGGGACTCGACCGGGGCCGGCTCGACGCGATGGCGGCCGAGGTGCCGGAGCGTCTGGTCACACTGTGAGCGCGATGGCGCCCACGACCGCGATTCTGAAGGAGCTCACCGCCCTCCTCGGCACCGATAGCGTCCTCCCGGCGGCAGCCTTCTACCTGCACGACGCCACCGAGTCGCGCGGGCTCGCAGGTCGCGCCGACGCGGTCGTCCTCCCGGACACCGCGGCCGACGTGGCGCGGACGGTCGCCTGGTGCTACGAGCGGGACGTCCCCGTCGTCCCGCGTGGCGGTGGCACGGGCTTCGCCGCAGGAGCTGTGCCGATCGAAGGCGGGGTCGTGCTCGGGCTCGAGCGCCTGCGCCGCGTCCGCGCCTTCGATCCGCTCCTCTGGCGCCTGCACGTCGAGGCGGGACTGCCGACGGCGGAGGTGAGACGCCTCGCGCGTGAGAGCGGCCTCGTCTTCCCCCCGGATCCGGGCGCCGCCGAGCAGTCGCAGATCGGCGGCAACATCGCCACCAACGCGGGCGGGCCGCACTGCTTCAAGTACGGCGTCACGCGCGCGTGGGTGACGGGCCTGGAGGCCGTCCTGGCGCCGGGGGAGCTCGTGCAGGTCGGCGGCCCGACC
>JBPCPR010000089.1:0-5833 GCA_050998925.1 Gaiellaceae bacterium | reverse complement strand
GTGAAGCTCCCGGGCTCGAGGCCGTCGACCGTGACCAGCGCGTAGTGATGGCCCGCGACATGGAACGTGCGCGCCGACTTCCCCAGCACCTCGACCCTCGCAGGCGGCGTCCGCCTCGACCCACACTGTCGCGTCGCTCTCGCCGACGTGTCGGAGCAGCGGGCCGAGGAGGAGGTCGGGCACGGCGGCGACCCTACCCAAGTCGCGAAATCCGATCGCTCCCTCGTCGTCGTACCATCCGCCAGAGACTCCAACCCGAAGGGAGACGTTCTTGAGACAGCGAGCGACTTTAGTGCTTGCGGTGTTTTGCGCCCTGGTTGCGGTCGCGGCGAGCGGGTGCGGCGGTGACGACGACTCGGGTAGCTCGGACAATGGCGCCGCAACCGAGACATCGGGTGGCGGCGGCGACGGCGCGACTCTCGACGTCGCAGCCGTCGGCGACGAGTTGAAGTTCGACCAGACAGAGCTCGAGGCAGCGGCCGGCAGCGTCACCATCAACTTCACGAATCCGTCCGAGAGCATTCCGCACAACGTGACGATCGAAGGAAACGGGATCGACACGGTCGCCACCGAGACCGTGACGGGCGATGCGTCCACCGTGACCGCCGAGCTTGGGGCGGGCACCTACGAGTTCTTCTGCTCGATCGGCGGCCACAGGGGCGCCGGGATGGAGGGAACCCTCACGGTCGGGTAGGGGCTCGGCTAGGGTGTCGCGCGTGTCACGGGCCACCCTGCACACGAACCACGGCGCGATCGGCGTCGAGCTCTTCGACGAGGACGCGCCACGGACCGTGGAGAACTTCCTGAAGCTCTCGCGGGAGGGGTTCTACGACGGCGTCTCGTTCCACCGCGTGATCCCGGACTTCATGATCCAGGGCGGCGACCCGACCGGCACCGGCTCGGGCGGACCCGGCTACACGTTCGAGGACGAGCAGAACGACCACGGCGTCGATCGCGGTGCCCTCGCCATGGCCAACAGCGGCCCGAACACCAACGGCAGTCAGTTCTTCGTGGTCACCGCAGACTCGTGCTCGTGGCTGAACGGCAAGCACACGGTCTTCGGGCGCGTCACGGACGGGATGGACGTCGTGGACCAGATCTCGCAGGTCGATCGCGATGCCGGCGACCGGCCGCGCGAGCCCGTCACGATCGAGTGCGTCGAGCTCGACGAGCATCCCTAGGCCGAGAAGCGCAGCCGGTGGCTCCGCTAGTGTTGCCGCACCGGGGCTCGAGGGACGTGAACCGGGGTCTTCCATGCCGAGACACTTGACCAGACGCTGGGCTCTAGCCGCGCTCGCGGGCCTGGTGCTCGCCGGCTCGATCGCCGCGCCTGCTTCGGGCGCGCTCCGTCTGGCACCCGTCGCGTCCGGGTTCTCGAGCCCCGTGCACCTCGCGTCCACGCAGGCTCACCCTGGACGCCTCTACGTCGTCGAGCAGCGCGGCGTGATCCGGATCGTCCAGAACGGACAGGTGCGGTCGACCCCGTTCTTGGACCTCTCGAGTCTCGTCTCCTGCTGCGGCGAGCAGGGGCTCCTGTCGCTCGCCTTCCATCCGCGCTTCGCACAGAACCACCGTGTGTTCATCAACTTCACCAACCGAGCGGGGGATACCCGGATGGCCGGCCTCCGCACGAACGCGAGCGGCACGCGTGCACTGCGGCAAACCCTGAAGGTCTGGTTGAGGGTGGATCAGCCGTACAGCAACCACAACGGCGGTCAGGTCGTGTTCGGGAAGGACGGACGCCTCTTCGTCGGGATGGGTGACGGAGGTTCTTCAGGCGACCCGGGGAACCGCGCGCAACGCCTCACGAGCCGCCTCGGCAAGCTCCTGCGCCTCAATGTCGACCGGCCCGGCGCGAAGCCTTCGATCGTCGCGATCGGTTTTCGCAACCCCTGGCGCTTCTCGGTCGACCCGAGGACCGGGCTCTTCGATCTCGCGGACGTCGGGCAGAGCCAGTGGGAGGAGATCGACATCTTCAGACCCGGTGCCCGCGGGCTCGAGAACTACGGCTGGCGGGTCTACGAGGGGAACCGGCACGTGTACGACGACTCGAGAGGACTTCGCCGCCCGAGCGTCCTCAGGTGGCCGATCCACGAGTACAGCCACGCAGGCGGGCGGTGCTCGGTCACCGGCGGGTTCGTGGGCCGCGGCAGCGGTGTCCCCTCCGAGGCTCGGGGCCGGTACTTCTTCGGTGACTACTGCACGGGGGACGTCTGGAGCTTCCGCTGGGCGCACGGGCGAAAGACCGGCCTCCGCCACGAGCCCTTCACGGGTCCCGGGAACCTGTCCTCGTTCGGCGTCGGCCCGAACGGGGCGATCTACCTCCTCTCGCACAACCGCGGCTCGGTCTACCGCCTCGTAAAGGCCTGATGCGAAAGTTCGGCCGGGCCGGGTGACGCCCCAGACACGGCGCTGGATCAGCACAGCCGCTCACGGCACGTAGCGCTGCTACGCACCGCGAGCGGCCGCGGTGCCCAACTTGGTCTGGAGCGCCCCCGGCGGCGGCCGAATTTCACATCACCCCTCTCGCCGCGCAGTAGGAAGCCGGCGCCCGGGTCGGGCGTAGCTACGGTGAATCCATGCGCGTCACCCTCCTGCTCCTGCTGTCCGTGCTCGCACTCGTCCCCGCGTGTGCGGGAGGCGGTGACACCGAGCGCGAGGGAGCCACGGAGCCTGAAGCCCCGGGCGAAACCGAGCCTGAAGCCCCGGGCGAAACCGAGCCTCCGTCGGAGGGGATCCGCCTCGTCGCGGTCGCCCGCGGGCTGGACAATCCTGTCCACGTCGCCGCGGCGCCCGGCGAGCCCGACCGGCTGTACGTCGTCGAGCAGGTAGGCCGCATCCGGATCGTGGCTGACGGGCGGGTCGAGGCAGAGCCGTTCCTCGACGTGGCGAGTGAGGTGGTGAGCGGGGGGGAGCAGGGTCTCCTGTCCGTCGCGTTCCATCCGGACTATGCCGAGAACGGGCTGCTCTACGTCAACTACACGAACCTGAGCGGGGACACGCGGGTCGTGGAGTATCGGGCGCTCGACGACCGCACTGCCGTCGACCCGGGGACCGGGCGCGTTCTGCTCGCCGTCGACCAGCCGTACCCGAATCACAACGGCGGGCAGCTTGCTTTCGGCCCCGATGGCCGGCTCTGGGGGGGCATGGGAGACGGAGGAGCGGCCGGCGACCCGGAGAACCGCGCCCAGGATCTCTCGAGCCCCCTCGGCAAGCTGCTGACGCTGGACGTCTCCGAGACCCAGCCGAAGCGCGAGATCGCCGCGTACGGGCTCCGAAACCCCTGGCGGTTCTCCTTCGACCCTGAGAGCGAAGACCTCTGGATCGGCGACGTCGGGCAAGGGGAGTTCGAGGAGATCAATCGTCTGCCGCGGGACGAGCTTTCCAACCTCACGAACTTCGGCTGGGACGTGTTCGAAGGCGACGCGCCATACGAGGACAAGGAGCCGAACCCGGAGGGCAGCCTGATGGGCCCGGTCGCCGTCTACGACCACGGCGAGGGGTGCTCCGTGACCGGCGGCTTCGTCTATCGGGGCGACGACGTGCCGGCGCTGGACGGGCGCTACGTCTACGGCGACTACTGCAGCGGCACGGTCTGGAGCATTGCCGGCGACGGGACGCGGGAAAGCGTCCGGGAAGAGCCCATCGAAGTCGACAGGCTGACGTCGTTCGGCGAGGACGGCCGGGGCGAGCTCTATGCCGCTTCGGCATCGGGAACGGTCTTCCGGATCGCAGCGTCCTAGATGCACGGCCCGCGCTACCAGTTCGTCGACTGCAGGTGGGAGCTCGGCAATCCCGATCGAGGTCGCGAGCTCTGGCAGG
Source organism: Gaiellaceae bacterium (assembly GCA_050998925.1). Lineage (GTDB taxonomy): Bacteria > Actinomycetota > Thermoleophilia > Gaiellales > Gaiellaceae > DASQGA01. The sequence goes on along the minus strand of JBPCPR010000089.1, from coordinate 2,011 downwards.
CCGGGCACATTCCAGGCGCCAGCTTCCTCGACGTCGAGCGGGAGCTCTCGGGGCCTGCCTCGGGTGTCGGCGGCCGCCATCCGCTTCCCGCTGCGGAGCGGTTCGCCGAGGCGGCTGGTCGCGCGGGTATCGGGGCGGACGTCTTCGTGGTTGCATACGACCAGGGGCTGAACGGGGGAGCCACGCGCCTCTGGTGGCTCCTCCGTCACTTCGGGCATCCGCGCGCGGCCGTGCTCGCAGGGGGGCTCGAGGTCTGGCGAGGGCCTCTGGAGGACGGTGAGGTTGCCGTAGTCCGTGAGGAGTTCGTCCCGTCGCCGCCACGGGCGGACACGATCGAGGCGGAGGAGCTGGGGCGGCGGCTCGGCGAGCCCGGCCTCGTCGTCGTCGACGCGCGTGCGCCGGAGCGCTACCGGGGTGACGTCGAGCCGATCGACCCGGTGGCCGGACGGATCCCGGGCGCCGTGAACGTCCCCTTTGGAACCGCAGCCCCTCCGCCGGCGGAGGTGCTCGAGGCCGAGGAGATCGTCGTCTCTTGTGGCTCGGGAGTTACGGCGTGCGTCGACCTCCTCGCGCTGGCCGCAGCCGGCCGCGAGGACGCCAAGCTCTACCCGGGCTCGTGGAGCGACTGGTCGAGCCGAGGGCTACCGGCCGAGCGCGGGTAGAAGCAAACTCGGGCCGGCCGGGCGAGGCGACCCGTCCCTCGTGTAATCCCCGGGGGACCCCCCGATTACTGGTTCCCCCGCATCGAGCGTAGCGCCGGCCGACGCACTGCTGGTGCGCGATCTGTGCCGTCTCTGTGTCGCTAGCCGCTTGGCATCGGCACGGATTCGTCCGTCTCGAAGACGCCGAATGGGTTGCCCTCCGTATCGAGGCAATGGGCGAACCAGCCCGTCTCGGGAATAGGGCTCCTCTCTGTCGTCACCTGTCCGCCGAGCTCTCGCACCCGATCGGTCGCGGCCTGGACGTCGTCGACGTCGAAGTAGACGACCAGCCCGCGCTCCTGGTTCTCCGACGCATAGAGCCCTGCCGTCGGGTTGCCGCCGACCTCGGCCATCGTGTATTGGATGGGTCCTTCCCAGTCGAGAAACTTCCAGCCGAGCAGCGACTCCCAGAACTTCCGCGCGCGCTCCATGTCCCCGGCCCGGATCTCGAAGTGCGTGATTCCGCCCATTGTCCCCTCCTTACCGGGAGGCTCGGCGACACCCAGTGCGGTGCACCGTCGCCACAAGCCCGCCTAGCCGATCGGAACGTTGACCGTACCCCCGAAGACGTCGGACCCGGGTTCTTGTTGGTAGCGCCGGTAGACCGCGAGCGCGACGGCCAGATCCTGGACGGCCAGGCCCGTCGAGTCGAAGATCGTGATCTCATCGTCCCCGCGACGCCCCTCCTCGGTGCCGAGCAGGACGTGGCCGAGCTCGGCGACGTCCTCGCGCCGGATCGCTCCCGCCGCGAGCGCATGGCTGAGGTCGCCGTTGTGGCTCGCCTGCTCCCACTCGTCGCAGACGATACGGGCGCGCGCCAGCTCGCCGTCCGTGATCTCGGCCGTGCCGGGGCCGTCCGCGCCCATCAGGCTGACGTGCTGGCCTGGACGGAGGTCACCATCCCGGAACACGGGCTCGTGGCCGGGAGTGACGGTGACCACGACCTGAGCGGACAGGGCTTCCGACACTTGACTGGCCACCGCCGCTCCGTCGCCCAGCTCGGCGGCGACCGCCGCGGCTTGCTCGGGCCGGGCATCCCAGAGGAGGGCGCTTCTGCCGCGGGCTAGAAACGTCCTTGCGACTGCCCGCCCGTTGACGCCGCACCCGATCACGGCGGCAGGGCTCTCGCTTTCGACCGACAGGGTCTCCGCGGCGAGGACGGCCGCCGCGCCGGTCCTGAGCGCTGTCACCGCACCCGCGTCGAGGAGCGCCCGCAGCTCGCCGGTCGCGGCGTCCGAGAGCAGCACCACGCCGCCGACCGTGGGGAGCCCGCGCGCGGGGTTGCCGGGGAACGAGGTAACCCACTTGAG
>JBPCPR010000038.1:0-4326 GCA_050998925.1 Gaiellaceae bacterium | reverse complement strand
TCTCGATGGACTACGAGGTCTTCATGCTGACCCGGATGCGGGAGGCGTACGACGAGACGGGTGACACGGTGCGCGCGGTCTCGCTCGGGCTAGCCCGGACGGGCAAGCTCGTGACGAGCGCGGCGCTTGTGCTCATGTTCGCCTTCTTCGTGCTTTCCACGAGCCCCGGCACCGACATCAAGCAGTTCGGGATCGGGCTCGCGGCGGGCATCATCTTCGACGCCACGGTGATCCGGGCCCTGCTCGTGCCGGCGATCATGCGCCTCATGGGCCGCTGGAACTGGTGGCTGCCGCCCTGGGCGGCACGTGTCCTGCGTGTGGCTCCGAGCTCGGCCTGAGTCTTTCTCAGGGACGTTCGCGACGTCGCGGAGGCGCAGCGGGCTCTCCGAGCGGGACGTACTGAACGCTCGGTCTTCGCCTGCCGGCTTGCGGGAAGAGCTCCATCAGCGCGTAGGCCTCGTCGGGAAGGCCCGTTTCGACCGGAAGCCCGAGCTGCTTGGCCTCCGCGAACGTGATCGGGTCGTCGTGCGTGTAGTGGCCGCCGGCTAGCTCCTCCGCGAGGCTCTCGGCCTTCTGTGCGTCGAGGCGCGGCGTGACGAGCATGGTGACGACCTGCTTCATGTGCCGTAGCGCCTTCTCCGCCACGTCGGCCAGGAGGAGCGTGCGGTCGTCCAGGTTCGCGACGGGCTTCTTCTGCGCGACCCGGACGATCGAGGCGGCCGGCATGTCGCCGAGCTGCGGATCGACCGGCCCGAGCACCGCGGCACTGTCCATCAGGATCTCGTCTGCCGCTAGTGCGAGGAGGGTCCCTCCGGACATCGCGTAGTGCGGCACGAGGACTGTCACCTTCGCCGGATGCTCGTGGAGCGCATAAGCGATCTGCTCGGATGCGAGCACGAGGCCGCCGGGCGTGTGGAGGAGCAGGTCGATGGGTCGTTCGTCCGGGGTCATCCGGATTGCGCGGAGTACCGCCTCGGAGTCGTCGACGTCGATGAAGCGAAAGAGAGGGACGCCGAGGAAGCCGACCGTCTCCTGTCGATGGATCATCGCGATCACACGGGCTCCGCGGGTTCGCTCCAGCGCGTGAAGCGCCCGCACACGCCGCAGCTCGAGCGTCCGGCGCTGCAGGACAGGAAGCAGGATCGCCGCGAAGAGCAGGATCGTGAAGATGTTCCCGAGGTCCACGCGAGCCGAGGATATCCGCCGCGAAGCCGTGGCTACACTGGCTTGGATGTCGGTGGATGGACTACTCGACTGGTATCTGCTCGGAGTCGCCGTCGGCCTCGGGGTCGCCGCGGGTATCGCCCTCGTCTGGCTCGCCCGCGGACGCGTCCTCAGACCCCTGGCAGCGGCGGCCCTTCTGGTCTTCGTCGTCGGGGGCGTGCTCATCGCCGTGCTCGCGGTCGCCTGGGCGGCTGTCGCCCTGGCCGGCGGTGCGGCCGTGGCCGCCGCCTCGGTTCGGAAGCTGGCGGCGCAGGCGCTCCCGGCGGCTGCCCTCGGCGCCGCGGTCGTTGCGCTCGTGCCGCTTGCCGGCTACCTCGAAGCGGTCGCCGCCCCGTTTCTCGGCCGGCGACTCGGCCGTCGGGCCGGCTCGCGGTACGCGGGCCTCCGCGTTCTCGCCAAGGAGTAACAGGAGCTGGCGCGCACGGAGGGCAAGCGGCTCGTCCTGGCGGTCATCGACGGTCTGACCCCGGACGTCCTCGAGAGCGCCCTCGACGGGGGCGGGCTTCCCACCCTCCGGTTCCTGGCCGAGAGCGGGGACTACAGGCGGGGCATCACCACGTTCCCCTCGTTGACGCCGGTGTGCCTGACCACGATCGCGACCGGCACCCATCCGGACGTGCACGGCATCCCGCACCTCGTCTGGTACCACCGCGGCGAGCAGCGGATCGTCGAGTACGGTTCCTCCTTCCTGGCGCTGCGCGCGGTCGGCGCGCGGCAGGGCCTCCGGGACACGGTCTTCAACATGACCCATGCCCACATGAGCCCCGATGCGACGACCGTCTTCGAGGCCGTCGAGGACGGAGGTTTGACGCCGGCGGCGATCAACTTCACCTGCTACCGAGGGCGGACACGCCACGCGATCAGGCTGCCCGAGCTCGCGGCGCGAAACCGCTGGTACGAGGCGGTGTACGGGCCGAAGCGCTTCTTCTTCTTCAACATCTTCGAGTCGGACGTGACCGGCGCGCCGCTCGCGATCCGCTCTAGGGTCGAGGGCTCGATCGACGACTACGCCGCGGCGATCGGGCGCTGGCTCGTCACTCGGGACGGCTTCGACTTCCTCGTCTTCTACCTCCCCGACTACGACTACGCCTCGCATCAGGCCGGCCCCGGCGAGGCAGGCGAGGCTCTGGCCCATGCCGATGCGGCGCTCGGAAAGCTCATGGAAGCGGCGGGCGGCCTGGACGAGTTCCTCGAGCGCTACGCCCTGGTCGTCTGCTCGGATCACGGACAGACACGCGTGGAGAAGGCGGTACGCCTCGAGGAGAGGTACGCCGACCTCCGGGTCTTTGCCGGCCGTCGAAGCGGCGACCCTTCCCGCTCCGAGGTGGCGATCACCGCTTCGAATCGGGCGGGGATGGTCTACCGCCTGCCGGCCTGCACCGAAACCGCGCGGCAGCTCGCCGAGCGGCTCGGCGGGTTCGACGGAGCCGACATCGTGCTGTTCCTCGAAGAGGGGATGGCCGTGGCCAGGCGCGAGGGTGAGGAGCTCCGCTTCGCCCCGAACGGAGGCGGCTGGAGATCGGAGGGCGACGGCGACCTTCTGGAAGCCGAGCGATACCCGAACGGGCTCGAGCGAGCTTGGTGTGCGCTCGCGTGCCCGAACGCGGGCGAGGTGATCGTCTCGGCCGCGGAAGGGGTCGAGTTCCTCGACCTCGGTGGGCAGGCGCACGTGGGCGGAGGAAGTCACGGATCGCTCCTCGCCGGCGATTCGCTCGTCCCCATGCTCGCCGCCGGCTTCGACGAGCCGCCCCTCGGCCCGTCGCCGCGGACGACCGACCTCGCTCCGCTCACGCTGGCCCACTTCGGCGTCGACCTGCCTGCTTCGATGCGGGCGCATGACCGTGTCGGCGTCTGATCGAGTCCGCGACCGGCGCCGCATGGTGAGCCGCCAGCTTCGGCGCCGGGACATCGCCGACGAGCGCGTTCTCGCCGCGATGGAGCGCGTGCCGCGGGAGCTCTTCGTCGACGAGGAGGACAGACGGCGCGCCTACGACGACGTGCCGCTCTCGATCGGATTCGGCCAGACGATCTCGCAGCCGTACATGGTGGCTCTCATCTGCCAGACCGCGGGCGTGCGCCCCGGGCACCGCGTGCTCGACATCGGCACCGGGTCGGGCTACCAGGCTGCCGTGCTCGCAGAGCTGGGCGCCGATGTCCATACGGTCGAGCGGATCCCGGACCTAGCGGAGCGGGCGTGGGACGCGCTGGCAGCCGCGGGCTATCAGCGTGTCAAGGTGCACGTCGGCGACGGTTCGCTGGGCCTCGCCTTCGAAGGGCCGTTCGGTGCGGTCGTCGTCGCGGCGGCCGCACCCGGCCTGCCCGAGCCGCTCTACGAGCAGCTGGTTCCCGGCGGTCGACTCGTCGTGCCGGTGGGCGGGCCGAACGGGCAGCGCCTGCAGGTCGCCGTGCGCAGTCCCGAGGGACCCGCGGTGCTCCGGTCGGTTCCGTGCCGTTTCGTGCCACTCGTCGGCGCGGAGGGCTTCGCCGTCTAGTTTCCGGTTGCGCCGAGGGGGAACCGTCGGCCGGCAGTGTCACGCTTCCTGGGGTCGGAGCTAGTCGGTCGCGGCGTGCGTCTTCGCGACGTTCGCCTCGGCGAGGTAGCCGACGTCCTGCTCGATCGCTCGGGCCGGCGCGCCCTGGCCTTCGAGGTCCTCTGCAGGGACGGCACCCGGCGTGTCCTTCCCCTGCCGGCGGCCGAGATCAGGCCCGAGCGGGTTGCAGTCGGGTCCGCGCTCGTCCTCATGGAGGACTGGTTCTACCGGGCTCGCTGTCTGGGCCTGCAGGAACTACGGGGCGCGCCGCTCCTGGCGGGGGGCACGCTCGAGGACGTCGTGCTCGACGAAGACGGACAGGTCCTCGCGATCGTCGCGGAGACTCCCGACGGACGGCGTGAGCTGTCCGGCGGAACCGAGCTCCTGGCCGTCGAGGCCCGAGCGCGCGCCATCTAACCTTTCGCCGTGACCAACCACTCCGAGGCCGGCGCGAACCGCGCCGCGACGCTCGCCGACTCCGTCGGGCTGGCTCTCAGGCGCCGCGGCAACTGGCTGCAGCTCGCCAAGTTCTGCATCGTCGGCGCGTCCGGTTACGGGGTCAACCTCGGCG
>JBPCPR010000272.1:0-4797 GCA_050998925.1 Gaiellaceae bacterium | reverse complement strand
GCCCGGCGTCGCGGGTATGGCGACGGTAGCCCTTAGAGGCCGCGGGCCAGGCGCTCGACGCGGCCGCGGGCTTCGGAATAGTCGATACGGCCTCGCGCCCACGCGCGACGGATGGATCGGTACCGCCACCGCCGAAGGAAATTCGCGATCATGGGCCTCCATACGCCGCCGGGGAATGCATCCCTGCCCGACACGTTCTCACTTCTGATGAAGCTCGACGGAATCCACCACGTCACCGCGATCACAGGAGACGCGCCCCGAAACCTGGATTTCTACTCTCGTGTGCTGGGTCTGAGACTCGTGAAGAAAACGGTGAACCAGGACGATCCGACCGTCTACCACCTCTTTTACGCCGACGACCGTGGCAACCCCGGCAGCGACCTGACGTTCTTCGAGTACCCGGGCGCCACCCGAGGCCGCGCCGGCGCCGGCATGGTGCACCGCGTCGTCTGGCGGGTCGGCTCCGAGGAGGCCCTGGGTTTCTGGGCGGAGCGGTTGCAAGGCGAGGGCGTCGCCTCGGACCGAGAGTCAGGACGGCTCCACTTCGCCGATCCGGAGGGGATGGGGCTCGAGCTGGCCGTCGTCGAGACAGCGGATGAGCCTCTCGTCGCGACCCGCGCCGAGGTTCCGATCGAGCATGCGCTCCAGGGGTTCGACGGGGTACGGGCGTACTCCGCGGACCCGGCCCGCAGCGCAGCTCTGCTCGCCGAGACCCTCGGCTTCCGCGACGCGGGCGACGGAACGTGGGAAGCCCGTGGGATGGGCAGGGGCTCCTTCTACGCCTACGACAACCCCCCCGACGAGCCCGGGATCGGCGGCGCCGGAACTGTCCACCACGTCGCCTGGGCCTCGGAGCTCGAGGACGAGGAGGCGTGGCAGAAGCGCGTCGCCGAGGCGGGCGCGCAACCGACTCCGATCATCGACCGCTTCTACTTCCGTTCCATCTACTTCCGGGAGCCGAGCGGCGTTCTCTTCGAGATCGCCACGAGGGGGCCCGGCTTCTCGGCCGACGAGGACCCGGAGCACCTGGGCGAGCGGCTTTCGCTCCCGCCGAACTACGAGTCGCTGCGCTCGCAGCTCGAGCAGGTCTTGACGCCTCTCTAGACCCCCGGCCGCCGGTCTAGGAGGGGTTGGTAGAACGTCGCTCGTCGTCGGGGTGCGATGGTCGTTCCGAGGCAAGGACGCAGGGAGTGCCGATAGCAGCGCTATCGGTGCGACTGAGGACGCCGCCTCGGGGCGAGTAAGCGCGGCCCGACGGCACAGCTGCGTTTTGCCAGGCTCTCCTAGATCCGGCCAGAGCGGACGACGCCCCACACGAGCCAGAGCCCGAGCACCGTCGAGAGGGTGAACCCGATCACGGAGATCACGTTCACCCCGAGAATGCTCGGCCCCTCGCTCGCCAGAGCCCCGATCAGGCTCGAGCCGATGATCCCCGAGCCTGCGATGACCGCGAGCACGAGCCGGTTGAAGACGAGGTCGAGCCGGTGACTGAGATCGTCGAGCCCCTCATGGCGGAATCCGACTTCGATCTGGCCGTCCCGCACCTGCTCGAACGTGTCGTGGATCTGGTACGGCAGCTCGTGGATCATCCGCGAGTAGTTCCGAACCTCCTGCTGTGTCCGCAGCGCCATCCGGCGCGGAGTGAAGCGCTCGAGCACGAGCTCGCGCGCGTACGGTTTCGCGACCTCGAAGACATTGAAGTCGGGGTAGAGCTCGAGGCCCACCGAGCCGAGGGTCGCGATCGCGCGGTCGAGAAGGACGAAGCGAGTCGGAAGCTGGAGGCGCATCCGGTAGATGAGCGCGAACGCCTCGCGGATCAGCTGCAGCGGGTCGATCTCGTTCAGCCGTGACCCGTAGTACCGGTAGTAGACGTCCCTGAGCTCGGCCGTGAACTCGGCCTCGCGCTCTTTCGGGTACCGGACGCCGAGGTCGGCCAACCGCCGCGGGAGCGCCTCGATGTTCTCGTTTACGGCATCGATGAAGAGGCGGGTCAGGCGGGAGTTGTCCTCGTCGCTCAGCTTTCCGGCCACGCCGAAGTCGACGAGGCCGATCTGCCCGGACTGCTCCAGGATCAGGATGTTCGCGGGGTGCGGGTCGGCGTGGAAGAACCCGTGCCTGAAGATCATGGCCATCCAGGCGTCGGTGATGATGTAGGCGAGGCGGCGGCGCTCGTCCATCGAGTAGGTCGAGTGGTCGAGGTCGGCGAGCTGGATGCCCTCGAGGAAGTCCAGAGTCAGCACCCTGGCGCTCGAGTAGGTCCAGTAGACACGCGGGACTCGAACGTGCGGATGCCCCGCGAAGTTCCGGTGGAACTGCTCGGCGTTCCGCGCCTCGTTCCGGTAGTCGAGCTCCTGGCGGATCGATCGTGCGAATTCGTCCACGAGCGCGACCGGATCGATGAAGTCGAGTGCGCGAACGCGATCACGGACGAGCCTCGCGACCTGGTAGAGGAGCTCGAGATCGGCCTCCACCTGGCGCGGAGCGTCCGGTCGCTGCACCTTCGCGACGACGCGTCGCCCGTTCGGCAAGGTGGCGCGGTGCACCTGTCCGATCGAGGCAGCAGCGATGGGGGTCGGGTCGAACTCGAGGAAGAGCTGCGAGACGGTCAGGCCGAAGTCCTCCTCGACTACCTGAGCTGCCTGCTCCGACGGGAAGGGGTGGACGTCGTCCTGGAGCGCCTTCAGCTCGAAGACGATGTCGGGCGGAACCACGTCGGGCCGGGTCGAGAGGAGCTGGCCGAACTTCACGAAGGTCGGGCCGAGCTCGTCGAGCATCTCCCGCAGCCGCTGGCCGCGCGGCGACCCACCATCGCTCGGCTCGATCTCACGTTGACGCCGCGTGACGACGTCGACGAGACGATTGGTCTCGAAGAAGTACCCGAAGCCGTGCTTCGCCGCGACCTGCGCGATCTCGGAGAGACGGCCGAGCTGCCGAACGGCAGGCCGCGAGCTCATGGGACCGGATCTTACGGCCTAGACGCCGGCCGGTCCGGGCGGAGGCTGCGCCGGCCGTGCCCCGCGTGCGGACGCGGGCCCACCCTCGAGGAGCCGGAGGCGATGCGTGACCTGGGCCAACCGGAGCTCGAGCTCCTCCCACTCCCGCCGCGTGACGAGCCCTAGCTCGCGTGAGAGCCCGGAGACCGTCGAGCCTGCGCGCTCGCTGAAGCGGATGGCGTCCCCCCGCCACCTGTGCGTGAGCTCGTCGACGACCTCGCGCGCCTCCTCGCCGGTCATCTTGCCGCGCTTCGTCAGCTCGTCCACGAGATCGTCGGCCCGCTCCTTCGTGAGCGCCATCGCGCCGAGGCCCGCGAGCAGCGTCTTCTCCAGCAGGTCCCTCACCTGGCCCGGCTCGGACTCACCGGGAGCGGCCATGGGGCCTCGCCCGGCGTCGTTTGCGGCGTGCTTCGCGGCGCGCGGCAGCCGAGCCGTCGCCGAAGGGTGCGGCTGGCTCGGGAGCAGCCGCGACGGGCTCTGGAACAGGCGACGGCTCGGCCCCGTCGGCGGGGCCGCCGTTGTCCGGCGCCGGCTCGGCCCGCCCCAGCTTCTCCTGCAGGCCTGCGAGCTTGCGCTTCGCGTACTCGGGCTCCCGCTCCATCAGGTAGCCGAGGATCGGGGTCGCGATGAAGATGGTCGAGTACGCGCCCGAGCCGATCCCCACGAGCAGCGCGAACGCGAAGTCCTTGAGCGTCGCGCCGCCGAAGATGAGGAGCGCCGACACGGGCAGAAGCGTGATGAACGTCGTTGCGAGCGACCGCCGTACGGTCTCCCAGAGCGACTGGTTCGCGATCGCCGTGAAGCTCGACTTCCGCATCAGCGGGGTGTTCTCCCGCACCCGGTCGAAGATGATGATCGTGTCGTAGATCGAGTACCCGAGGATGGTGAGAACCGCCGCGACGGTCGACGCCGACACCTCCCTGCCCGTCAGCGAGTAGACCCCGAGCGTGACCAGGATGTCGTGGACGAGGGCGATGAGGACGGGCACCGCGAACGTGAACTGGAACCGGATTGCGATGTAGGCGACGACCAGGAGGAGCGACACGACGATCGCGATCAGCGCGCTCTGGAGGACCTGCCGGCTGAAGGTCGCCGAGACGTTCTTGACCCCGAGGCCGGTCGCCCCGAGGTCACTCCGAAGCGTGTTCTGGAGCTCCGTCTGCTCGGGTCCGGACAGCGACTCCGTCTTCATCTTGAACTGGCGGTAGCCGCCCTCCACCTCGCTGCCGGTGCCCTGGATGACCGCGTTCGCCCGGCCGAAATCGGACGCTTCGGCCCGCACGCGCTCGACCGACACGGGCTGGGGGGTCTTGAAGCTGACCTGGCTCCCTCCCTCGAAGTCGATGCCGAGGTTCAGTCCCTTGAACCCGAGCGAGCTGAGTCCGACCACGACGATGACCGCCGAGAAGGCGAACCAGATCCGGCGCTTGCCGAGGAAGTCGATCTTCTGCCACTCCGGGATCCGCTGGGCGCTCGCCCCCATGAACGCCGGGTTGTCGAACCACCGGAAGCCCGCGAGCGAGGCGAGGAGCGCGCGCGTCGCCCCGATCGCCGTCACCATCGAGACGAGCGTGCCGATCAGGAGCATGAGCGCGAACCCCTTCACCCCGCTCGTCGAGGCGACGAAGAGCACGAGCGCGGTGATCATGGTGACGACGTTCGCGTCAACGATCGTGTTGAAGCCCTTCCTGTATCCCGCCCCGATCGCGGCACGCACCGATTTCCCCGCCTGGACCTCCTCCTTGATCCGCTCGAAGATGACGATGTTCGCGTCGGCCGCGACCCCGATCGTGAGGATGAGGCC
>JBPCPR010000157.1:0-10332 GCA_050998925.1 Gaiellaceae bacterium | reverse complement strand
CGATCCAGACGCAGCGACGGGGATCCCAGCCGTCATCCGCTCCGGCGAGGCTGAGCTCGTTTCGGAGATTACGGACGAGATGCTCGAGCTCGCGGCCCGCGACCCGGAGCACCTGAAGATCCTGCGCAGCCTCGGCATGCGGTCCTACATGGGTGTCCCGCTCGTCGTCCGGGGCCGATCGGCCGGTGCGATCGCCTTCATCGGCGCCGAGTCGGGCCGCCGCTACTCCGAGGAGGATCTCGCGCTCGCGCGGGAGCTGGCTCGCCGGGCCGCCGTGGCGGTCGACAACTCGCAGCTCTACCGCGACGTCCAGGACACGGCCGTCCTGCTGGACACGCTGCTCGACACCGCTCCCGTCGGATTCGGCTTCTTCGACCTGCAGCTTCGCTATGTCCGCCTGAACGAAGCCCTGGCGGAGATCAACGGGATCTCGATCGACCAGCACATCGGCCGCACGGTCGGAGAAGTCCTCCCCGATGTCGACCAGGGGCTCGAAGCGGCGTTCCGGGAGGTTCTGGCCTCCGGGGCGCCCGTCGTCGACCTCGAGGTTGGCGGCCAGACCCCTGCACAGCCAGGTGAGGAGCGGACGTGGCTGACGAGCATCTATCCCGTGGCCGGCGCAGACGGCGGCCAGCTTGGCCTCGGCGCCGTAGTGGTCGAGATCACCGAGCGCGTCCGCCTGCTGGAGGCGGAGCAGGACGCGCGCGGCGAGGCGGAGCGAGCGCGTGAGCGCCTCGAGTTCCTCGCAGCCGCGAGCGCGCTCCTCTCGTCGTCGCTGGACTACGAGACGACGCTCGAGAGCCTGGCTCGACTCGCGGTGCCGCGACTCGCGGACTGCTGCGTCGTCGACGTCGTCGAGTACGGCCAGATCCACCAGGTCGCGGTTGCGCACGTCGATCCGACGCTCGAAGAGCTCGTCCGCGAGCTCGAGCGGCGCTATCCATCCGACCCCGACGTCGAGAGGAGCCCGGTGGGCCGCGTGCTTCGAACCGGCCGGCCCGAGCTGCTCGCGGACATGGCGGCCCATCAGGATGGCATCGCGAGAGACGAGGGCCACCTCCGCGACCTCGAGAGGCTCGGGCTCGTGTCGGGAATGATGATCCCGCTCGTCGTCCGGGGCAACACGGTCGGGGCGCTTACCTTTCTGTCGGGAGCCCGCCGCTACACGGAGCAGGATCTCGCTGCGGCCGTCGAGCTCGCCGACCGGGCGGCGCTGGCGGTCGACAATGCACGGCTCTACCGCGAGGCGGAGGAGCGGGGCCACGCCGCGCGCGTGCTCGCAACCGTGGGCGACGGCGTGTTCCTGGTCGACTCCCGTGGGGTCGTCCGCCTCTGGAATCCGGCCGCCGAGGCGATCACCGGTCTCGCCGCCTCCGAGCTCGTGGGAAGGCCTGCTGCCGATTCGATTCCCGGCTGGGACTGGATCGCGGAGGTGACACCGGTCTCGGACGCGCCCGGACCGGGGAAGAGCAGGGCGGAGACGCTCCCGCTCGACATCGACGGGCGCGAGCTCTGGCTCTCGATCTCGGGCGTCGGGTTTTCCGACGGCATCGTCTACGCCTTCCGCGACCTGACCGACGAGCGTCGAGTCGAACAACTGAAGACAGAGTTCGTGGCCACGGCGTCGCACGAGCTCCGAACGCCCCTCGCTGCGGTTTACGGCGCCGCCATGACGCTTCGCCGACCGGACATCGGCAGCGACCCGGTAGTTCAAGCCCGGCTGCTCGCGGTCATCGCCGAGCAGTCCGACCGGCTGGCGCGCACGATCAACGACATCCTCTGGGCGAGCAAGCTCGAGACCGGGCAGCTCGAGGTGTCGATCGAGAGCTTTGACATCGCGGCGAGCGCAGCACACATCGTCGAGGCGATGCGGGCCTTCATCTCGGAGAGCGTGTCCATCGACATTCGCGAACGTGGCTTGCTGCCGCCCGTAGCCGGCGATCCGGACAAGGTCCGACAGGTACTCACGAAACCTCATCGACAACGCCATCAAATACTCGCCGGACGGTGGTCGCGTCGAGGTGAAGCTGGAGCGCCGTGACCGGCACGTGCGCGTGTCGATTCGCGACGAAGGCCTCGGGATCCCGCCGACCGAGCAGTCCCGGATCTTCGAGAAGTTCTACCGCCTCGACCCGAACCTGACCCGGGGCGTCGGAGGAACCGGGCTCGGGCTCTACATCTCCCGCGAGCTCGCCCGGATCATGGACGGCCGGATCTGGCTGGACTCGGCCGAGGGGGAGGGCTCGACCTTCTTCTTCGAGCTGCCGCTCGCCGAGGGGTAGCTCTAGCTCCAGCCGAGCTCGGTGAGGCGATCCTCGTCGACGCCGAAGTGGTGGGCGATCTCGTGGAGGACGGTGATCCGGATCTCGTCCTCGAGCAGGTCGGGGTCGTCACCGAACTCCTCCTCGAGCGGGAGCCGGTAGATGGCGATCTTGTCCGGCAGCACGCCCGCATAGCCGTGGTCCCGCTCCGTGAGCGGGATTCCTAGGTAGAGCCCGAAGAGATCGAGATCCTCGGCGTTCTCCTCCTCGACGACGATCTCGACGTTCGACATCGCCTCCCTGAGCTCGAGCGGAAGCGAGGCGATCGCCCGTTCAACGTGCTCCTCGAAGGGGGTCAATACGTCGGCCGGAGCGGCCGTGGGCGGCCGGCCGCGAAGAACTTGACCACCAGGAGCCCGAACGCGATTCCGCCCAGGTGGGCGAAGTACGCGACCCCGCCGCCCGACTCCGGGTGTACGAACGAGACCCCGCCGACGAGGAGCTGGTAGACGAAGTAGATCCCCAGGAAGATGAACGCGGGAATCGGGAAGAAGAAGAACGGCGGCACGAAGGTCAGCACCTTCCCGCGCGGGACGAGGACGAAGTACGCCCCCAACACCGCGGCGATCGCGCCGCTCGCTCCGAGGTTCGGGATCAGGCCCTCCTCGGCCGACCCGTACTGGAGCGTCACGAAGGTCTGCGCGGCAGTCGCGGTGACCCCGCCCAGGAGGTAGAAGACGAGGAAGCGCACGCGCCCGAGTGTGTCCTCGACGTTGTTCCCGAAGATCCAGAGGAAGAGCATGTTGCCGACGATGTGCGCCCAGCTCGCGTGCATGAACATCGACGTGATCGCGGTGAGCGGCCAGTCCTCACCGACCTGCGCGCAGGAGTCTTCGACCTCGCAGGGGTGGTAGGCGAGCTCGTCGACCGCCCCCTGGATGCCGGCTCCGCCCGCGTGCTCGTAGAAGATCCAGACGAGCGCGTTGACGACGATCAGAGTGACCGTGACGACCGGGAAATGCCGGGTTGGAACGTTGTCTTTGAGCGGGATCACAGCGCGACTACCTGATGACCAGGGCCATGAGGGCCTTCTGGGCGTGCAGGCGGTTCTCAGCCTGATCCCACGCCGCCGAGCGAGACCCGTGGAGGACGTCCTTCGCGACTTCCTCGCCGTAGTGGGCGGGCAGGCAGTGCATGACGACCGCGCGCTCCGAGGCGAGCGAGAGGGTGGCCGAATCGATCCCGAACCCCTGGAGGTCGTCAAGCCTGCGGTCGCGCTCTTCGTCCTGGCCCATGCTCGTCCAGACGTCGGTGTAGAGCACGTCGGCCTCCCTCGCGGCGGCCTCGGGATCATGACCGAGGCCCACGGAGCCGCCCGAGTCGGCGGCGGCAGCCTTCGCCCAGGCGACCACCTCCGGATCCGGCTCGTAGCCAGGCGGGGTGGCGGCCTTGAACCACATCCCGAGCCTCGCGCAGGCGACCATGAGCGATTTGCAGACATTGTTTCCGTCGCCGAGGTAGGCGACCGTGATCCCGTCGAAGCTGCCGAACCGCTCCCGGATCGTCATCACGTCGGCGAGGGCCTGGCAGGGATGGAACTCGTCGGTCAGGCCGTTGATCACGCTGACGCTCGCGGCCTCGGCGAGCGTGTCGACGTCGGCCTGGCGGAACGTCCGGATCATGATTCCGTCGACGTAGCGGGAGAGGACGAGACCGGTGTCCTCGATCGACTCGCCCCGCCCGAGCTGGAGATCGCTCGCCGAGAGGTAGAGCCCCTCGCCTCCGAGCTGGGCGATTCCGACCTCGAAGCTCACTCTCGTCCTGGTCGAGGGCTTCTCGAAGATCATCGCGAGCGTCCGGCCCGCGAGGATCTGATGATCCACCCGCTCGCGCTGCCTCGCCTTCAGCCGGTCGGCCAGCTCGAGAACCGTGAGGAGCTCCTCGGCAGACCAGTCGTTCACCCGCAGGAAGTCGCGGCCTTTGAGCGTCACGGGGATCGGAACCACGCGCTGATCCTACGTATGAGGGTCTCTCGCCCGACACTATCGCCATTCCGGGCTCTCGGTCCTCGAGAGCTCGGCACTCGTCGCCGTCGTAGACTCGCCCGGTGGGATCGCCGTGCGCTTCCTGCGGCGTCGAGCAACCGGCCGGCGCGCGCTTCTGTAGTGGCTGCGGTGCTCCGCTCCAGCAGAAATGCTCGGGCTGCGGCACCGAGCAGCCTGCCGCAGCCGCGTTCTGCTCGGCCTGTGGGATGGCGCTGCGGGAAGACGTGCGGCGGGCGGACGCCGCCGAGGAGCATCAGGAGCGGCGAGTCGTCACGGTTCTCTTCGCAGACCTCGCGGGCTCGACCGCACTGGGCGAGCGGCTCGACCCCGAGGACGTGCGCGAGCTCCAGGGAGGTCTCTTCGAGCTCGTCAACTCCGAGGTGGAGCGGTTCGGAGGGACACTCGAGAAGTTCGTCGGAGACGCAGTCCTGGCTGTCTTCGGGATCCCGCAAACACACGAGGACGACCCGGAGCGCGCAGTCCGTGCGGCGCTGGCCGTTCGCGACGGCTTCGGTGCGTTCGCCGGTCACGTGCGCGACCGCTTCGGCGCAGACGTCGGACTGCGGATCGGCGTCAACACAGGCGAGGTCGTTGCCGGCCGGGAGGCTGCTGCGCGGGGCGAGCTGATGGTGAGTGGCGACGCCGTGAACGTCGCCGCCCGGCTTCAGCAGCATGCTGAGACCGGAGAGATTCTCGTCGGCGAGCGCACGCATGCCGCCACGAGTCGCACGATCAAGTACCGCGGCCGCGGCGGGATCGAGGCGAAGGGCAAGCAAGCCCCCGTCGGTGCGTGGATCGCGGTGGAGGCGGATGCACAGCCGGCGGGGCGCGGCGTCGCGAGCCTCTCGGCACCATTGGTCGGGAGGGACGAGGAACTCGCCGTTCTCACTGCTGTTACGAACCGCGTCTCGCGAGAGCGAGCTCCGCAGCTCGTCACGCTCTTCGGCCAGGCGGGCGTGGGCAAGTCGCGTCTCCTGGCGGAGCTCGTCGACTCCGTTTCCGGTGCCCGCCTGCTCACGGGTCGCTGCTTGCCGTACGGCGACGGGATCACCTACTGGCCGCTCGCAGAGGCTGCGAAGGCAGAGGCTCGCGTTCTCGACACGGACACCGCTGATGTGGCCGTGTCCAAGCTCCGGTCGGCGGTCGAACGCGTCGTGCCGACGGGGCAGGCCGAACGCGTGCTCGAGGCGGTCGCGTGGACGATCGGCTTTTCGCTTCCGGGGATTTCGGCGGTCGGGACCGACCCATGGGAGGTCGTGCGTCGCTTGCAGGACGGCTGGGACCGTTACGTCACAGCCCTTGGTCGTGAGCGCCTCACGATCCTCGCGATCGAGGACGCGCACTGGGCCTCGACGGCGCTCCTGGATCTGATCGAGGGACTGGCCGAGGGCCTCGCGGACACCTGCGTTCTCCTGGTCTGTACCGCTCGGCTCGAGCTGCTCGAGTCACATCCGACCTGGGGCGCGGGCAAGCAGAACGCAACCACCCTCTCGCTGGCACCGCTCACCCCGGACGAGGCAGCGGAGCTCGTTTCATCGCTTCTCGGCGAGTCCCGAATGCCGGAGAACGTGCGCGACCACGTTCTCGCCAGTGCCGAAGGCAACCCCTTCTTTCTGGAGGAGATGCTGCACATGCTCATCGAGGAGGGTGCACTGGAGCGCAGAAACGGCGGGTGGGGCGCGACCGAGCGATTCGCTGAGGTATCGATACCGGACTCGATTCACGGCGTCATCGCGGCGCGGATCGACCTCCTCGATGCAGACGCACGGGGCGCTCTACGTCGGTGCTCCGTGGTCGGCCGTACGTTCTGGCCGGCCGCCGTCGGAGTGGACGAGCACGTGATCGCCTCGCTCGGTCGGCGCGGGCTCGTCGCCGACAGCCCTGATTCGGTCATGGCGGGGATGCGAGAGTTCGCCTTTAAGCATGCTCTGACCCGGGACGTCGCCTACGCGAGCCTTCCACGCCCTGAGCGGCGGCTCCTTCACCGCCGCGTCGCTGAGGGGATCCAGGAGGTCGCGCCGGATCGAGGCGTCGAGACGGCGGAGCTGGCCGCGTACCACTACGGTCAGGCGCTCGTCTACGGAGAGGACGACCCTGCCGTTCCGAGACGCGCTTTCGAGCTCCTCATGACAGCGGGCGACGCTGCCCTCGGCCGGGCAGCATTCGAGACGGCCTCGGCCCACGTGCTCCGGGCGCTCGAGCTCGCAAGCGACGAGTTTCAGCAGGCGGTCGCCCAGCTTGCGCTCGCACGTTTCGACGTGCTGGAAGGGCGGTCGGAGAGCGCGCTCGAGCGGCTCGACGTGATCGAAGAGCTTCAGTACGGGGAAGACCCAGGGCTGAGGTCTGACGCTCTTGGCTGGCGTTCTCGGGCCTCCTGGATAAGCGGGCACTGGGAGGAGGCGTTCGCCTCGGCGCAGGGCGCCGTCGACGCATTGGCCGGCCTTCCCGAGTCACAGCAGCTGGCACGGGCTCTCGCCCGGCGCTCGCAGATCGAGATGCTAACGAGCCGACCCGAGGCGATCGAGCATGCGCAGGAGGCGCTCGACGTCGCTCGCCGTGTCGGTGAGCCCTTCGCCGAAGTGAACGCGCGGATCAACCTCATCACCAGCCGAGCGATGACGGGTATCGGGCCGGATCCAGATGAGCTCCTCCAGGTCGTCGCCGCGGCTGTCGAGACGGGGGCGTACGAGGAGGCCTTCCGCGCCATCGTGAACTTCGTCTGGTCCTCGACGGGCTTCGTGGCGGCGGACCAGGTCGAAAGCATGGCGGCAGAGGCTCGTGTCCTCCTCGGTGGTGTCACACCCCCGGAGCTGCTCGAGTCGTACTTGCACGTGTCGATGGCCGCGCTACTCCTCGTGCCGGCCGGTCGCTGGGCGGAGGCGGACCTGATCGCCCGCGAGACGGAAGAGCACCTGTCTCAAGTGACGATTCGCCTCGTCTGGCTCGGGCTCACCGGGGGCCTCGCGCTCAGGCGCGGGGACCTCGACGTGGCCGGGGAAAGGGTCGACGAGTTGAGGCCGCTCGCCTTCGAAAGCGACGAGCCACAACGGATCGTCCCGATGGCCGCCGTTGCACTACCGCTCGCGTTGGTTGCCGGCGAGCGAGAGAGACTTCGAGCCACGGCCGAAGAGGTGCTTGCGGTGGTCGACGGACGGTGGTCGGGCGTGCTCACGGCGACACCCATGGTTAGGGCTCTCGCCGAGGCCGGAGAGCTGGAGCTTCTCACCGCGACGACGGAGTCGATCCGCAGGTCGCCGGGCAACTGGAGCGCGGGATCGCTCCATACGACTCTCCTGGTTGCGGAAGGCCGGCTCGCGCTCGCGGACGGGCGCCAGGATGCCGCGGTCGAGCATCTGACCGAGGCGGCCGCGCTCGAGCGCCGGCTCGGGTACGTCTACGGGGCCGCCTGCCTGGAGCTCGATCTCGCCCGGGCGCTCGACGCTGTGGGCGACGCAGCGGGCGCCGGCGACGTCCGGACCCGGGCGGCGTCCGTTTTGGAGCCACTTCGGTGTGTGCACCCGTACTGACTATGCGGGCGGGCTGATTCGCGTCCCCGCTTCTCCACTCCCGAGAGCCTCGGCGCTCGTCACGAGCGCCTCGCCGCCCGTCTCGCGGACGAACCTGAAGGCGGCGTCGATCTTCGGCCGCATGCTCCCGGCGGGAAGCTCGTCCAGGATCGCGTCGTCACGGCCCGGTCGAAGCTCCGGGATCGTCTGGGCCTCAGGCGTCCCGAAGCCGCGCTCGACGGCGGCGACCTGGGTCAGGATCACGAGCTGCTCTGCCCCGAGCCTGATGGCGAGGAGGGCCGAGGCGAGGTCCTTGTCGATGACGGCGTCGATCCCATCGAGACGGTCGCCGCGCCGGGTGACCGGGATCCCGCCGCCTCCGACCGCGACGACGATGCCTCCGGCCGCCACGAGGGCGCCGATCGTCTCCAGCTCGACGATCTCGCGCGGCTCCGGCGACGGGACGACCCGGCGCCAGCCGCGGCCGGCGTCTTCACGAAGGATCCATTCCCGGTCTTCGCGGAGCCCGTCAGCGGTCGCCCGATCGTAGAAGGGGCCGATCGGCTTGGTCGGGTCCGAGAAAGCCGGGTCGTTCTCATCCACGACTACGTGCGTGAGCAGGACGCTGACCTGAGGATCGACCAGGGGCCGGAGCTCCGCGGCGGCGAGCGCACCGATCTCGGCCTGGGTCTGCGCGACCGCGAGCCAGAGCGGGAGCGGCGGGACCTCGGCGCTCCCAAGCTCTTGGCGCAGGAGCTCGTTGCCCACTTGCGGCCCGTTGCCGTGGGTAAGGACGAGCGGGCCCGACTCGAAGAGCGTTGAGGCGGCCCGGAACGTGCGAGCCAGGTTGGCGAGCTGCTCGGCCGCCGTCCCGCGCTCGCCGGGACCGAGGAGGGCGTTCCCGCCGAGGGCCACGACCGTGCGCACGAGGTGCCTTTCGGCCCCGGGGTGGCCTTTCCTAGCCCTCTGCGAGGACGGGCGCGGCGTCGAGGATGCCGCGCTCGAGCAGCACGCTTGCGATCGTGGGCTCCCCGAGCTCCTGCAGGCGATACGTGACTCGGAGGGCCGGCTTGTCGATATCCACGACGCGCCGGAGGTCGATGGGGGTGCCGATCAGGACCAGCTCGGCATCGGAGCGTTCGATGGTCTCCCGGAGCTCCTCCGTCTGCTTCGCCCCGTAGCCCATCGCGGGCAGGAGCTCTCCGACTTGGGGGTACTTCGCGAACGTGTCCTGGATCGATCCGACCGCGAAGGGCCGCGGGTCGACCAGGGCGGCCGCGCCGTACTGCTTCGCAGCGAGGACCGCGGCGCCGTACTTCATCTCTCCGTGCGTGAGGGTCGGCCCGTCCTCGATCGCGAGCACGCGCTTGCCGGCGATCTGCTCGGGGTCGCCCTCGACCTGGAACGGAGACGCGGCGCGAACGACCGTCGCCCCGGGATTCACGGCCCGGATCGACTCGAGGACGGCCTCGACGCCCTCGGGCGGGGCGCTGTCGATCTTGTTCACGAGGCAGACGTCCGCCATGCGGAGGTTCTGCTCACCCGGGTGATAGCGGAGCTCGTGCCCGGCGCGATGCGGGTCACAGACGACGATGTGGACGTCCGGAGCGATGAAGGGCACGTCGTTGTTGCCGCCGTCCCACAGGATCACGTCGGCCTCCTCCTTGGCGGCGGTGAGGATCCGGGCGTAGTCGATGCCGGCGAAGACGAGGTTCCCCTCGGCGAGGTGCGGCTCGTACTCTTCGCGCTCCTCGATCGTGCAGTCGTTCGCATCGAGATCCTCGTAGCGCTCGTATCGCTGCACGACCTGCTTCGTCAGGTCGCCGTACGGCATCGGATGCCGGAGGACGGCGACGCGCTTCCCGTCCTCCCGGAGGATCCTCGCCACGTGGCGCGTCGTCTGGCTCTTGCCCGCCCCGGTACGCACCGCGCAGATGGCGATGACCGGTCTCGAGGACGCGAGCTCCGTCGTCTTCGGCCCGAGCAGGCGGTAGTCGGCGCCCACTGCGAGGACGATCGAGCCGAGGTGCATGACGTGCTCGTGGGTGACGTCCGAGTAGGCGAACACGACCTCGTCGGCGTTCTCACGGAGGACGAGGTCTGCGAGCTCCGCCTCGGCCACGATGGGGACTCCGTCCGGGTAGCGAGGGCCGGCGAGCTCGGCCGGATACACCCGCCCTTCGATGTCCGGGATCTGCGTGGCGGTGAAGGCGACCACCTCGACGTCTTCGCGGTCACGAAACGCGACGTTGAAGTTATGGAAGTCGCGGCCTGCTGCGCCCGCGATCACGATCCGGTTCACGCGGACAGAGGCTCCCGGATCCGTTCCCCGACCGCGCCGAGCTCGAGCTCGGTCCCCGTCACCTCGCGCAGCATCTGGTCGGCATCCAGCCGTTGGCCCTCGTTCCAGAGCTCGCGGAGGAGCGAGCCGGCTTCGCGGCGCGCGAACCAGGCGTGCCCGAATTCCTCGCGCAGGAACGTCCGGAGCCCTGCCTCGAAGGCCCAGGAGCGGAGGTAGCC
>JBPCPR010000123.1:0-5942 GCA_050998925.1 Gaiellaceae bacterium | reverse complement strand
TCCCGGCTTCTCGCACACGTGGCTCTGCATGATCGCCGCCGGGCCGTGGGGCGGCCCGCTCACCGGCACCGGCCTCCCCGACTTCATCTGCGGCGGCCCTGGGGACGACTCGATCGCCGGTCTGGACGGGAACGACCTCATCCTCGGAGGTGCAGGAAACGACACTCTCTCCGGAGGCGCCGACAACGACGAGCTCCGCGGCGAGCCCGGCTCCGACTCGATTTTCGGCGGGCCCGGGGACGATCTGCTCGTCGCGCGGGACCTCGTCCCGGACTACCTCGAGTGCGGAGACGGGTACGACGTCGTCGTAGCCGACCCCGTCGACACGGTCGCGGCCGACTGCGAGGTCCGCCTCGCGCGTCGGCGCTAGGCGGGCCCCAGCTCGTCGCCATAGGCGCGGCGATAGATCTTCTGGAGCTCGAGCACCTCGTCGACGTACTGCCTCGTCTCGGGGAAGCCGATCTCCTCTCCGGCCGCCTCCCACTCGTCCACGTTCGCCTGGCCCGCGTTGTACGCGGCGAGGGCGAGCGGGACCTCCCCGTACTTGCGGATCAGGCGCCGGAGGTAGAACGCTCCGTACCGCACGTTGATCTCCGGGTCCTCGAGGTCAGAGACCACGAACCTGTGCCCGCCCGTGTTCAGGGCGATGCCCTTGGCCGTGTCCGGCAGGAGCTGCATGAGCCCGACCGCGCCGGACGAGGACCGCGCCTTCGCGTCGAACTTGCTCTCCCGGTAGATCACGGCCGCCACGAGCGCCGCATCGAGCTCGTAGTTCTTCGCGTGCCCGACGACGATGTGGCGGTACTCGAGCGGGTATCGCATTCGCGCGTACCAGCCAGGCTTCGTCTCCTCGACGAAGTAGAACCCGCCCGCGAGCGCCCCGACGGCGACGATGACCGCGAGAGCCCGGGTCAACCCGTCAGCCTCGCCATCACGTCGGCTGCGAACGCGTCCAGATCCTCCAGAGAGCCGTCATTCACGTAGGCGAAGTCGGCTCGCCGCAGCTTCTCGTCGTCCGGGATCAGCCTGCTCCCGCGCCGGTCGGTGACTAGCACCTTGCGTGACGCCCGAACGTCGGGGGACGCTGTCACGGCCACGACCTTGTCGAAGCGGGTCTCACCGCCGACCTCGTACAGGAGGGGAACCTCCGTGATGCACACCTCGGGCGGCTCGTCGAGCTCGGCGAGCTGGTCGCGCCAGCGCAGGTAGGTCGCGAAGACGAGGGGGTGCAGGAGCTCCTCGAGCCACTTCAGCTGCCGCCGGCTCGAGAAGACGATGCGGGCGACGGCGCCGCGGTCGATCTCCCCGTCCGCCCCGAGCACCTCCTCGCCGAAGCGCTCGACCACGGTCCGCTTCACGGCCGGATCCTGGCGCAGCAGGGCGTGCACGATGTCGTCGCTCGAGACCACCGCGGCGCCCTGGCGCTCGAACGCATGCAGAAGCTCGCTCTTCCCGGCCCCGATCCCCCCCGTGATCGCCACGGAGACCGGGCGGAAAGGCTTAGCGCTGCTCGTCGTCTTCAGGCTGGGCGGGCGACTCGGGCTCGGGCTCATCGCCCGCGTCCTGGTCTGCGAGCGCGACTGCCTCGTCGGCGGGCTCGACCGGAGCGGAGCCCTCGGGCACCGTGTCCTCGGCCGCGGTCTCGCCGGTCTGCACGGAGTCCTCGGGCTCGGTCGGCTCGGCTGCTTCCTCGAGAGCGGGAGCCTCCTCGGCGTCCGCCAGGTCTTCCGCGAACACCTCCTCGGAGAGGCCGAGGGACTCGGCCGACGCCGTCGCCGGGCCTTCGTCACCCTCCTCGACACGCTTCAGGGACAGCGAGAGGCGCCGGCGCTCGGCGTCCATCTCGATGATCTTCGCCTTGACGACGTCTCCCTGCGAGACGATCTCGCGCGGGTTCTCGACGTGGTGCTGCGCCAGCTCGGAGATGTGCACGAGGCCCTCGACGCCCGGGAGGATCTCGACGAAGGCCCCGAACGTGACGACCTTGGTCACCTTCCCCTCGATGACGTCGCCCTGGTCGTGCGTGTCGACGACCTGCTGCCACGGATCTGTCTGCGTCTGCTTGAGGCCGAGGGAGATCCGCTGGCGGTCACGGTCGATGTCGAGCACCTTGACGCTGACCTCCTGGCCGATGTCGAGGAGCTCGGACGGGTGGTTCACATGGCTCCAGGAGAGCTCGGAGATGTGGATGAGCCCGTCGATGCCGTCGAGGTCGACGAAGGCGCCGAAGTCGACGATGTTCGAGATCGTGCCGGTGACGACGTCGCCCGGCGAGAGCCGGTCGAGGATCGCCTGCCGCATCTCCTTCCGCTCCTCCTCTATGACGGCACGGCGTGAGAGCACGACGTTGTTGCGGCTCCGGTTCAGCTCGATCACCTTGGAGCGAAGCGTCTTGCCGAGAAAGTCGTCCAGATCCTGAACTCGTCGGATGTCGACGAGCGACGCGGGCAGGAACCCGCGGACGCCGAGGTCGAGGATGAGGCCGCCCTTGACCACCTCGATGACGGTCCCTTCGACAGGCTCGCCGCTCTCCGCGGCGCGCTCGATCTTCTTCCAGGCCATCTCGAAGCGGGCGCGCTTCTTGGAGAGGATGAGCCGGCCTTCGGTGTCCTCCTTGGTGAGGACGAGCGCGTCGATCTCGGCCCCGAGCTGAACCTCGCTTGCCGGGTCGACCGACCGGCGGAGCGAGAGCTCCGACACCGGAATGACGCCCTCGGACTTGTAGCCGATGTCGACCAGCACCTCGTCCTTATCCACGCGAACGACCGTGCCGCTCACCACCTCACCCTCGTTGATTGTCGGGAAAGTGGCGTCGTAATCGGGGATCAAGTCCCCGTCTGGACCGCGCGTCCAGACGCCTTCCTCTTCCAGCCTGGGGTCTGCCTCGGTAGCGGTTTGTTCCTGCACCATCGCGGAAGCGCGCATTATAGCTGCAAGAAATGAGACCCCGTGACCTCCTGATCGTCGCTGCAGTGCTCCTGCTCGGGGGCTTCGCAGCGGCGGACGCGCTGCGTGGCCTGGGAGGTGGTGGCGCCGCCGCCCCGCCCGCCACGGCCGCCGGAAGCGAGAGCGAATCGGACACCGTCGCTCCCCTGCGGCGCATCCGCGGCTTCACGCTCGGGCGGCTCCCCGGCCGCGTCGTCTTCACCGGGGAGACGTGCGTGATTCAGGAGCTCGACTTGCCGACCGGAACGATCTTTCCGCTCCCGCGCCTCGCGGGCACCTGCAAGCTCTGGTCGCCGCGCAACTCCGAGCGGCTCGCGTACAGCCTCCCGTCCTCGCTTCGCTCGGTCATTCCCTTCCGCATCGTCGATCTGGTCCACGCCAATCAGGACCTGGGCCAGTTCCAGGCCCGGATCGACTCGATCGTCTGGAGGCCCGACGGCCAGCGGTTGGCCTGGTGCGACCGGCGTGGAAAAGGGCGCGAGCTCGAGATCGGGGAAACCGTGCCCGTCGAGCTCCCGGGCTGCCCGGCCGGCTACACGGACCTCGGCGAGCCGGTCTACGTGCAGGGGCCTGAGCTCCGGGTCGGCGACCGCCTCCTCCTCCGAGTCCGTGGTGGCATCGATTCGATGTCGTTCGGCGCCGACGGCTCCGTCGCGCTCGTGATCGATGGCCGGGCGATCCAGGTCTACAGGCCGACCGGCGGGCACCTTTCCTCGGCCGCGGAGTTCGGCCTCGCACCCGCGCTCCAGGGACGGCACCCCGTGTTCTCGCCCGACAACTGCGGAGTATTCTTCAGAACGCCGAACCTGGACCAGGTCGAGCGCATCACCGTCATCGACCTCGGCTGCCTACCGGGCGACGGCGAGCGGAGCTTTGCCGGCCACGCAGCTGCCTGGTCGCCCGACGGCCGCTGGATCGCCGTGGCGAGCCGGGGGGCGATCCTCTTCCACGCGATCGACGGGCGGAGCGACACGATCCGCTTCACGACCGCCGCCACCGATCTCGCCTGGAAGGGCTAGCTCTTCGCCTCGTTCCAGTCGCCTCCCGAGCCGACGTCGACCGCGAGCGGCGGGTCGAGCGGGTAGGTGCCGCACATCTCCGCCCGGACCAGGTCGCGCACCGCCGAGACTTCGGGCTCGGGGACCTCGAGCAGGAACTCGTCGTGCACCTGGAGAACGAGCCGCGCCGAGCGCCCCTCGTCGCGGAGCCTCCGGTGGATCGACACCATGGCCGCCTTGATCACGTCCGCGGCCGTGCCCTGCATGACCGAGTTCACCGCCAGCCGCTCCCCCAGGGATCGGGTCTGGCGATTCGACGCCTTCAGCTCCGGAACGGGGCGGCGGCGGCCGAAGAGCGTCGTCACGTAGCCGTCCGCCTCGGCCTGCTCGATCGTCCGCTGGATGAAGTCCTGGACGAGCGGGAAGCGCGCCAGATACGTCTCGATGTACTCCGCCGCCTCCTCCCGCGGGATGTCGAGGTTCTCCGAGAGCCCGAACGAGGAGATGCCGTAGATGATCCCGAAGTTCACCACCTTTGCGACGTTCCGCTCGTCTTTCGTGAGGGTCGCCTGCTCCTTGCCGAGCACCTCGGCGGCCGTGGCCGCATGGATGTCCTCGCCGACGGCGAAGGCGTCGCGGAGCTTGGGCTCGCCCGAGACGTGCGCGAGGATCCGAAGCTCCACCTGCGAGTAGTCCGCAGAGAGGAGCCGCGACTCCGGCTCGGCGACGAAGGCGCTCCGGATCTCGCGGCCGAGCTCAGTGCGAATCGGAATCGCCTGGAGATTCGGGTTCGTGGTCGAGAGCCTTCCGGTGGAGGCCACGGCCTGGTTGAAGGTCGTGTGCAGCCGCCCGTCGTCTTCCGAGATGAGGCTTGGCAGCGGACCCAGGTAGGTGTTCAGGAGCTTCGAGTACTCCCGCCACTCCTCGATCACCTCGACGATCGGATGATCGCCGCGAATCGACCGCAACACGCGCGTATCGGTCGAGTAGCCGGTCTTGCCCTTGCGGCCGGCTGTCAGCTCGAGCTTCTCGAAGAGGATCCGCGCCACCTGCTGGGTCGACCGAGCATGAACTCCTCGTCGGCGAGCTCGTAGGCGCTGGCCTCGAGCTCCTCGAGGCGGTCGGCGAGCCGGGCAGTGATCTCGCCCATACGGTAGGTGTCCACCTTCACGCCCGCGTCCTCCATCGCCGCGAGCACGCCGGTCAGCGGCAGCTCCACCGTCCGGTAGAGGTGGTCGAGACCGCGCTCCGCAATCCGCTGCCGCATCGGGCCGGCGAGCCGTCGCGTCGTGGCTGCATGCCGGACGAGGGCAGCGGTCTCCTCCTCCGCCTCGGGCTCGGGCCGGAGCTCGACGCCGTACTCTGCCGCGAGGTCGTCGAGCACGTAGGCGGCTCGACCCGGCTCGATCAGGTAGGCCATGAGGAGCGTGTCGTCGACGACGTCCAGCCGGAGAGGCTTGGCGTCGTGGGCGACGAGCGCGGCCTCGCGAAGCTCCACCCGGAGCTCTGACGACCACGCAGCGACGACGACCTCGTCGCCGGCGTCGAGAGCGACGCGACCGGCCTCCACCGCGATCCCGGCCTCGACCTCGGGCGCAGCGATCCGGCCCTCCCGCCACGGAACCTGGACCCCCTCGACCCGCATGGGCGCGGCGGGGAGCGCCTCGTCGATCACGTCGACCCGCTGCAAGAGGCCCCTGAACTCGTACTGGCGGAACATCTCCTTGAGCCGCGAGCGGTCGGGCGGGGAGAGCACGAGCTGCGAGGGATCGCAGTCGAGCGGCAGGTCCCGCCGCATGGTCGCGAGCACCTTGGAATCGAGCGCCTGCTGCGCGTGCTCCTCGAGCGACCTGCGGCGCGCGGGCGAGAGCTCGTCCACGTGCTCGAGCACGCTCTCGACCGAGCCGGACTGCGCGATCAGCCGGCCTGCCGTCTTGGCGCCGATGCCGGGGACGCCGGGAATATTGTCCGAGGTGTCGCCCTTCAGCCCGATGAAGT
>JBPCPR010000113.1:0-10063 GCA_050998925.1 Gaiellaceae bacterium | reverse complement strand
GGGCGAGGAGCTCCGCATCTCCAAGGCCTAGTCGTGGGTTCAACTCGGAGGTGAGGAAGGCCCGCCACTCGGGGGGTTTTGTGTGGCGGGCCTTCCAGAGTGCGTACCGTGGCGTTCAAGCCAGGACACCAGCCACGGTTCGCATCGCCCAGTAGCGGCACCGTATCCAGCGGGCTTTCGGCTGCCAATAGGCCTATCGGCCCATCTTCGCAACCCATGCGACCCGCCTTGTCGGGAGGGAAATCGTGGCGTCAGGCCTCTGTTCCTCCTTATCATCAGAAAGCCCAGTGACGAACGAGACGACGACGTTGCTCACGAACGCGCTGCCGCTTCTCGTTGCCGCGGTGCTGTATCTCGCGCTGTCCGCCCTCGTGCTCCGCTCCTTGCTCGGAGCCCGCAGGCGGCCGACGACGCCCGGGCTCGCTCTCTGGCTCTTGTTCGTGGTCATCGGTGGCACGACTGCGGTGCTCGGCGTGGCGAAGCTCGGCGACTCGGAACCGCTCGCGTCCTCCAGTCCCTGGCCTGCGTTCGCCGTGACGCTCGTGGCCGTGGTGCCCGCCTTCCTTTTGCTCGCTCGGCGTGATCGCGGTCTGCTCGTCGATCCAGCGGGGCGGGTGCGGGCGGCCGAAGAGGCCGCGAGCGAGCGGGAGCGCGAGGCTGGCGCGATGTCACGCCTCTCGAGCGTGCTCTCGCGTTCGCTGAGCGCCAGAGACGCGTCCGAGAACCTGTTCGACGAGCTGGAGCATTCGCTCGGGGTGGAAGCAGCGCTGCTCGCCGTCGTGGACGATGCGGAGCGCCGCGCGATGGGGTTTGCGGCCAGGGGAGCCGATGAGGATTGGTGGCAGGGGATCGAGATCGACCTGGTCGAGGACTCAGGTGGGATCGCAGCCGTGGCACGTGAGCGAGCCGCGTTTGCGGTCTACGACGTCGAGGCTGCGCCGCACGTGAGCCGGGCCCTCGACACGGTGCCTGCGAAGAGCGCCGCGTTCGTGCCTTTGGTCTCCGAGGGCAGGCTCACGGGCGTCCTCGTCGTGGCCGTCTTCTCGGAGCGTCGCTTCTTCTCGGCGGGGGAGCTCGAGTTGTTCCAGCGGCTCGCGAACGAGACGGCGCTGGCTCTCGGCCGCAGCCGGTCCTCGGAGGCGCTCGAGGCCGCACTCGAGCGAGAGCGCCTCGTCGCCGCGATCTCGCGCCAGGTCCGCTCCGAGCTCGACCTCGACGACGTGCTGGCGGTTGCGGTGCGCGAGACTGCCCGGGCGCTCAAGGTCTCTCGCTGCTTCATCCGCCTCGTCGAGCACGGCGGCGCGATGCCGGTTCGCTCGGAATGGACTGCCCCCGGCCACGACTCCGTCGGCGGGGCGGCGGAGCGCCTGCCGGCCTCGAACCTCGCGGCTCGGGAACGACGCACGGTCGCGATCGCCGACGTCGGGTCGGCACCCGAGCTCGACGACCCTGAGCTCGGCGGCCGCGAGACACTCATCGGGATCGGAACGAAGGCGGTGCTCGCCACGCCGATTCTCGTGTTCGACGACGTGATCGGCGTCTTCGCCCTTCACCGGTCCGAGGTCGGCCGCTGGACCCAGGGTGAGATCGTTCTTGCCGAAGCCGTGGCCGGGGAGGCGGGGCTTGCGATCCACATGGCCCGCCTGCTCCGCGAAGAAGGACGCCGCGTCGACCGCCAGAGCGCCCTTCTGAAAGCGGCCCAGGTGGTGACGAGCGATCTTCGCTTCACGTCGGTGGTCCGGCGCCTGGTCGAGGAGGTCGCCGAGCTGCTCGGGGCGGATGCAGCCGATTGCTGGATTCTCGAGTCGCACCGCGACTCGCTGCGCTGTCGTGCCGTCTTCGGGCTGCCGGAGGCGGCCCTTGGTCGCAGAATCCCCGCGGCTGGGACGCACAAGGCGGCGCTCGAGGATGGAAAACCCGTGCTGAAGCGCAATTTCCGCACGACCGAAGATCCACCTCCGAGCACCTACTACTCGACGTTCGAAGAGGTCATGGTCGCCCCTATCACTTGGCTCGGCGAGGTGCGGGGCCTGCTCGGTATCTGCTCGGTGGAGGCCGGCCGGTTCGGAGAGACGGATCTCGAGCTCCTCGATGCCTACGCCCGCTTCGCGTCGCTCGCGTTTCACAACGCGGAGAGCTTCGAGGAGCGGGAACGGCAGGCGCAGATCCAGCAGGGCTTCTACCGGATCGCCGAGGCGCTCGGTTCGCCGCTGTCACTCGACGAGACGGTCACCGCGCTGGCGCAGGCGGCAACCGAAGCTCTGGGCGGGATCGCGGCGTTCGTCCTAAGAGCGGCGGGCGACAGGCTCGTGCTCGCCGGCTCCTACGACGTCCACGAAGAGGTGGAGGCAGCGCTTCGCGAGGGCATTCAGGATGACGAGGCTCCGCTCGCTGCGGCCACCCGGGAGGGGCGGCTCGTCACCTCGAGCGGTCTCACTGACGACGAACGCTTCCACAGCCGGTGGAGGGAGCTCCTGGCGGCGAACGACGCCTGCGCCCTCCTCGCAGCGTCGGTGGAGGGAACGAGCGGGGAGCCCGGCTCAGTCGTCGTCCTATTCGGGGAGGAGCGGGCCTTCACGGACGACGACCTCGCCCTGGCGCGCCACCTGAGCCGCGCGGCCCGCGGCGCGCTGGAGCGCAGCGAGCTCTTCGAGACCGAGCGGAGCGGCCGCAGGCTCTCGCAGCGCCTCGCAGCAGTTGGCGCCCACGTCGTCACCGTGCTCGATCCTTCCGTCGTACTCGAGGAGATCGTCCGCGAGGCGCCCGTCCTTCTCGATGCGGACGCGGCGACCGTCAGGCTCCTCGACGGCGAGGAGCTCGTCATCCGGGCGGCCTCCGGGGTGGAAGGCGACACCGCCCACGACCTGGTTGGAACGCGGGCGGGGGCAGGAACCGGTCTCCTCGGCGACGCCGTCCAGTCGCGCGCCGCCGCAATTCTCGACGACGTCGGCGTGAGGCCCGATCTCGGATACGGAGATCCCGTCCTCGCGCGTGGGATGACCGGTTGCCTCGCAGTGCCGATGATCGCCCATGGGGGCGGCCTCCACGGCGTCCTCTCCGTGTACACGGCCAAACCGAGAGCCTGGCGCGAGGAGGAGGCCCAGGCGCTCTCCGCGCTCGCCGCCGTCGCGTCCGCCGGTCTCTCGAATGCCGAGCTCTACCAGCGCGTCGCAGAGGAGAAGGAGCGCTCGAACGCGATTCTCCTCAACATCGCCGACGGAATCGTGGCCGTCGACCGGGAGGAGCGGGTCGTTCTCTGGAACGCCATGGCGGAGCGGATCACCGGCGTCCCCGCGGGGGAAGCTCTAGGCAGACGGATCGCCGAGGTCCTCCAGCGCGATCTAGCCGGCGCCGCCCGCGGCCCTGGACGGGAAGCGCCAGTCACGATCACCAGGGGCGGGAAAGATGTCTACCTCTCGTTGACGGAGGCCGTGATGCTCGACCCGGGCGGTACCGTCGGGGGCCGCATCTTCGCCTTCAGGGACGTCTCGGGAGAGCGTGTAGTCGACCAGATGAAGTCGGACTTCGTCGCGACCGTGTCTCATGAGCTCCGGACCCCGCTCACCTCGATCTACGGGTTCGCCGAGACGCTGCTCCGGAGCGACGTCGCCTTCGGGGACGAGGAGCGCGCGACGTTCCTCGGCTACATCGCCTCGGAGTCGGAGCGTCTGATCGGGATCGTCGACGACCTCCTGAGCGTCGCGCGCCTCGAGGCCGGCACCCTCGGGCTTGACCTGGCTCTGGTCGACGTAGCCGAGGTTCTGGGGTCGGTCGGCGCACGCACCCAGGAGCACATCGACGGCTCCCACCACCTCGAGATCGATGCTCCCGAGGGCGTGCTCTACGCAGAGGCAGACGGGGAGAAGCTCGCACAGATCCTCCTGCACCTGGTCGACAACGCCATCAAGTATTCGCCCGACGGAGGCACGATCACGCTCGCGGGACGTCGAAAGACGGATGCGATCGAGGTCCGCGTGAGCGACGAAGGCATCGGCATCCCCCTCGACGACCAGACACGCATCTTCACGAAGTTCTACCGGGCGGGCACTGCTCCGCCGACCGGCGCCCACGGGACCGGTCTCGGCCTCTTCCTCGCGCGCGGGTTGCTGGCGGCGATGAACGGGCGCATCGTCGTCGAGTCGGTCGAGGGCGAGGGGTCGACGTTCATCTTCGAGCTCCCTGTCTCGAAGAGCGCTCCAAAGGGTAGAGAGGCCCAAGTGGAACCGGCGGGACGCTCATGACGAAGGTCTTGATCATCGACGACGAGGCGCCGATTCGCCTGCTGTGCAGGGTGAACCTCGAGGCGGAGGGCATGGAGGTCGTCGAGGCATCGGACGGGCCGACCGGCCTCGAGGTCGTCGAGCGCGAGCGGCCGGACGCCATTCTCCTCGACGTGATGATGCCGGGCCTGGACGGCTGGTCCGTGGCCGAGCGGCTGCTCGAGAAGGAGGACACGCGCGAGATCCCGATCGTCTTTCTGACCGCGCGGGCGGATCTGCGCGACCGCGCCCGGGGCATGGATCTCGGCGGTCTCGACTACATCACGAAGCCGTTCAATCCCGTCGATCTCGCCTCGCTCGTCGAGGAGGTGGTCTCGGCGGTCGCCCGTGGAGAGCGGGAGCAGCTTCGCTCCGACAAGATCGCAGAACTACGCGTCCTCTTCGAGGTCTGACCGGCCTAACGCGGCCCGCTCTCGGCTCCCGCCGCGGTCGGCTCGACTTCGCGAGCCGTCTGGGCAAGGACGATGCCGCCGAGCACGAGCAGGGAGCCCGCGATCTGTTGCCCCGTGAGCTCCTCCCGAAGCCACGCGTACGCGACCGCGGCGGCGAGCACGGGCTCGAGCATCGCGACGATGATCGTCTGGGTCGGCGAGATGTGGTGGAGCGCCGTCACGATCAGGACGAAAGGCACGACCGTGCCGAGGACGACGATGTACCCGAGCAGGAGCCAGACGGGCGCCGAGAGCTCGTCGAGACGGCCGAGCAGCGAGGCGCTCGCATCGACGGTTCCGGCGGGAAAGCTCCACCACGGCTGCACGATCGCCCAGAAGATGGTCGCGAAAAGGAACCCGTAGGCTAGGAGCGAGGCCGCGTCACGGCCCGCGCGAAGGCTTCGGTCGGCCATGACGATGTAGAGGGCGTAGGCGACCGCGGCGGCCAGGCAAGCGAGCACGCCCGCCGTGTCGAGCGTCACCCCGCCCCAGACGTCGACGACGAGCGAGAGCCCTGCCAGGCTAAGGGCGATCGCGACCCAGAGCCGGCGACGCACCGGCTCGTGGACGAAGAACCGGGCGTAGAGCGCCACGAGAACGGGCGCGATGTACTCGATCACGAGCGCGATGCCGATGTTGAGCCGGGTCAGCGCCACGAAGTAGAAGAGCTGGACGAGGGCGAGGCCACAGATCCCGAAGGCGAGCAGGAAGGCGAGCTCCCGCCGGTTCGTCCTCAGGGAGGCGGGACGGATGAGGGCGACTGCGACGAGGAGAATGACCGCCGATCCGCTCGCCCTGACCTCGGACAGGCGAAGCGCCGAGAGCCCGGCCGACTCGAGGACGATCTTCGAGACGGTCGCATTCACCGACCAGAGCAGGACTGCAGTCACGACGAGGAGGTACCCGACGAGTGGGCGGCGTGGTGGAGTCAGCCGTACGACCGCCCTGCGTGGCTCACGCCGCGAGGCTAACCGAGCAACGGTCGAGCCGTGACGCGGTCTACACTTCACCTTGACGGGACGTGGCGCAGCCTGGTAGCGCACCTGCTTTGGGAGCAGGGGGTCGCGAGTTCAAATCTCGCCGTCCCGATCGAACGAAGGCCCTGGAAGCAGGGCCTTCCTCTTCGCGGAGCCTTCGGAAGCTGCTCGTGCCCGCATGGATAATCGCGGCATGGAACTTCGTCGACCGACTCTCGCCCATGCCGCCGGCGTGGCCGAGCTCCTGACCGCGCGGGATGCAGTCGACTTCGGCGACACCCGCGAGACGACGGGAGAGGAGGTGGCGAGCTGGTGGCGACCCGAGCTGGAGCGGCTGGCTCAGGAAGCCTGGGTCGCGCTCGAGGAGAACAGGGTCCTCGGCTATGCGAGCGTCCGGCCAACCGGTGAGGTCGCCGCCGTCGACGACGAGTCAAGCGTCCATCCGGACGCGCGCGGGCGTGGGATCGGCAAGGCTCTCATCGAGGAGGCGGAAGGCCTCGCGACCGAGCGCCGCCTACCGAGAGTTCACCTGACGGTCGTGAACGACGACGGTCGCGCCCTGGCCGGCGAGCGCAGCTACGAGCTTGTTCGCCATTTCTGGAGGATGGAGATCGACGTCTCCGATTCCGAGCCGGCAGCGCCCGAGCTGCCGGAGGGAGTCGCCATCCGCCAGTACCGGCCCGGCGTGGACGACCGGGCCCTCCATGCTATGCACGAGGAGGCTTTTCGCGAGCACTGGGAGTTCGTCGCCGCGGAGCTCGACGAGTGGGTCGGCTGGCGCCAGGAGCGAGAGGACTACGCCCCCGCGCTCTGGCAGCTCGCGGTTGCGAATGGAGAGATCGCCGGCGCCGCGCTCTGTTTCGGTGAGCGAGACCGCGGCTGGGTGCTCGACCTCGGCGTGCGAACGCGCTGGCGCGGCCAGGGTCTCGGGCTCGCGCTGCTCCGAGCCGGCTTTCGGGAGCTTCGCCGCGGCGGGTACACGAAGATCGGGCTCGAGGTCGACTCAGCGAACGAGACCGGTGCAACTCGGCTCTACGAGCGAGCCGGCATGGTCGTCACGCGCCAGTACGACACGTACGAGAAACGGCTCGTCGACGAGTAGTCTCCCGCACGTGAGCGAGCCCCATGCCGACGTCGTCGAGGAGGGTCGGCGGCTCATCACGCTCGCGGAAGAGGAGAATCTCCCGCTCCGCCTCCTCGGGGGTGTGGCCGTCAGGCTCCGCGGTCAGGGGGCGGTGCATGTTGCGTTTGAGCGCTCGTACGCGGATCTCGACTTTGCAGCCGGGAAGGGGTCGTCCCGGCCCACGGCGTCCTTCTTCGAGGCCGCCGGGTACGTGCCGCACGTTGCCTTCAACGCCCTGCAGGGAAGCGAGCGCCTGCTCTTCTTCGACGAAGCCAACCGGCGCAAGGTGGACGTGTTCGTGGGAGCGTTTGCGATGTCGCACAGGATCCCGCTGGCGGAGCGCCTCGAGCTCGAGCCGATCTCGGTCCCGCTCGCGGAGCTCCTCCTGACGAAGCTCCAGATCGCCGAGCTGAACGAGAAGGACGTGCGAGACGCACTCGCGCTCCTCCACGAGCACCCCGTCGGAGAGAAGGACGGCGACACCGTCAACGCCGGGCGGATGGCCGTGCTCTGCGCCGCGGACTGGGGGCTCTGGCGCACGATCACCGGCAATCTCGAGGCGACGCTCGCCCGCCTCGACGTTTACGCCCTTTCGCCCGAGGAGAAGAGCACCGTCGCACAGCGTGCACGGGCGCTGCTCGAGCGGATGGAGGCCGAGCCGAAGTCTCGCGCCTGGCGGCTTCGTGCCCGGATCGGGGAGCGAAAGCGGTGGTACGAGCTGCCGGAGGAGGTTGCCGGCGGGCCCTAGCCCGACCGGGAGCTGTTGCAGAGAAGGCGACGTCGTTGCAATACTTGCGGCGATGCAATCGGCTGACAAGGCACTCGCGATCCTCGCGGCCTTCACCGAGGCTCGGCCCGATCTTGGGGCGACCGAGCTCGCCGCTGAGCTCGGGATGCACAAGAGCACCGTCTCGCGGCTGTTCGCCACGCTCGAGGGGCGAGGGCTCGTGCGGCGGGCCGGTGACCGCTTCCTCCCGGGACCGGAGCTGGCCCGGCTCGGCTCCCTCGCGACGCGTGGTCTCGCACTTCTGCCGACGGCCCGCGATCCGCTCGCGCGCCTTGCGGACGAGACCGGGGAGACCGTGAACCTTGCGGTGCGCGAAGGCGATCGGGCCCTGAACGTGCACCAGGTCGAGACCTCCCACTTCATCGGGGTGAAGGACTGGACGGGCCGCACGACACCGCTCGAGACGACCGCGAACGGCAAGGTGCTGCTCGCCTTCGGTGACGACGTTCCCGCGGAGCTCGATCGCATTCGTGGCTGCGGTTATGCCACGGCCGTCGAGGAGCTCGAGCCGGGCCTGAACTCGGTGGCAGCGCCGGTCTTCGATTGCACGGGCGCTTGCGTGGCCGCGGTCTCGGTCGCAGGGCCGTCCTACCGTGTCACCGAGGGGCGGCTCGCAGATCTCGGCCGGGCGTGTGTTGCGGCCGCGGATGAGATCTCTGCAGGCCTCGGGCACCGGAGAGCTGCCTAATGGCCTGGGAGGTTCGGACTTTCGCGCCAGACGTGCTCGCGCC
The DNA here is from genome assembly GCA_050998925.1 of Gaiellaceae bacterium. Classification (GTDB taxonomy): domain Bacteria; phylum Actinomycetota; class Thermoleophilia; order Gaiellales; family Gaiellaceae; genus DASQGA01. The sequence continues at coordinate 1,734 of JBPCPR010000113.1, read as the reverse complement.
CGACGGCGAGCGGATCGAGGCGCTGGCGAACGCCGAGCCCCCACTCGCCGGAGTCGACGTCACGCTCGTCGAGCCTGGAGAGCCGGTGCGGGTGACCCACGTTCTCGATGCCGTCGAGCCACGGATCCGCCCCGACGGTCGCAAGGCGTTTCCGACCGAGGAGCGAGCGGGTGAGGGCGTGACGAATCGGATCAGCGACGTCGCCGTGCTCTCCTGCCTTGATTTTCCGGGCGAAGAGCGCCCCCTGCACGAGCAGGAGTCGATCGTCGATCTCGCCGGCCCGGCCGCCGACCTGACGCCTTTCGGGTCGATGCGAAACGTCGTCCTGACGTTCCGTCCCGGCGACGGTGCAGACCACCGGGCCATCGACAGCGCCGTCCGGCGAGTGACCCTCCGCGCCGCGGAGCTGCTGGCGGAGCCGACGCTGAGCGCCGAGTCGGTGCACACGCACACGTTCGAGCTCGGACCGGCCGACGAGTCGCTTCCTTCGGTCGCGGCGCTCGTCCAGCTCTCGGACCTCGGCCAGCTCTACCAGCTCTACCTCTACGGAACCCCGGCCGGCGAGGCAGGCTTACCGAAGCTCGTCGATCCGGCCGAGGTGATGGACGGAGCTGTGACCGCGGGGGAGTACCACTGGGCGGCGATGCGAAATCCGACTCTCTTCTTCCAGCTCAACTCCCTGGTGCGGGTCCTCTACCGCGAGCACGGCACGCGGCTGCGCTTCGCGGGTGTCGTGCTCATGCGAGGGTACGAGCAGTCGGCGGACGACAAGCAGCGCGCTGCCGACGCGGCCGGGCGGCTCGCGGTCGAGCTCGGTGTGGACGGAGTCGTGATCACGACGGACGCCGGCGGGAACAGCCACACGGACACGATGCTCACGTGTCGAGCCTGCGAGAACGCGGGTGTGAAGACAACGGTGATCGTCTGCGAGGAGACCGATCTCGAGGCGACCGAGCCGATCCTGACCGACTGGGTCTCCGAGGCGGACTGCATCGTCTCGACCGGAAACGTCGAGCAGCTCGCTCCGGCCTGGAAGCCGGAGCGAGTGCTGGGTGGCGATCGCCTCCTCGACGGGACCCCGGCCGCCGACCGGGGACCGATCCCGGCCCGCAACTATCTGGGCGCTGCGAACCAGATGGGCCAGCTCGACCTGGGAGCGACGTCGTGGTGAGGGCCGTCCACTACCTGAACCAGTTCTTCGCCGGCCTCGGCGGCGAGGAGGCCGCGGGCACCGCGCCGACTCGCATCGACGGTGCGGTCGGCCCCGGCAAAGGGCTTGCCGCCGCCTTCGAGGGGATCGAGATCGTGGCGACCCTCGCGTGCGGCGACGATTACTTCGGCGAGCAGGAGGAAGCGGCGCTTGAGCGACTCTTCGCGTTGGTCGACGGCGACCGGGCCGACCTGTTGGTGGCCGGGCCTGCGTTCGGCTCGGGGCGGTACGGCTATGCCTGCACCCGCGTCGCTGCCGAGGCGACCAGGCGTGGGATTCCCGCGCTCGCGGCGATGCACGAAGAGAATCCAGGTGTCGCAGCAGCGGCGGGAAAGGTGCTGATCGTTCCCACGGGAGTGAACGTTGCAGGCATGCGTGAGGCGCTGCCGCGGCTTGCTTCTCTCGCAGGCGCGGTGGCGAGCCGCCGTGAGCTGGGCCCACCGGAGGAAGAGGGTTACCTCCCGCGGGGGCTCCGACGAAATCGGCACCACGGCGCGACGGGAGCCGAGCGAGCGGTGGATCTC
>JBPCPR010000063.1:0-4163 GCA_050998925.1 Gaiellaceae bacterium | reverse complement strand
GCGATCCTCCTCGCCGGAGGAAAGGCCGAGCGGCTCGGGGAGGCTGCCCAGGGGCGGCCGAAGGCGCTCGTGCCGCTTGCCGGCCGGCCGCTCGCCGCGTACCAGGTCGCGCTCCTGGCGGCAGCGGGGGTCCGGCGCGTCGTCGTGAGCTGCGCGGAGGGCCAGGGGCCGGGCTTCGAGCAAGAGCTTGCCGGGCTCGGGGCCGAGATCGTGCCGGCCGAGGAGCCCGAGCCCCTCGGCCGCGGCGGTGGCCTGCGCCTCGCCGCAGAGGCGCTCGCAGAGCCCGGCGCGTGCTTCGCGCTGAACGGGGACGAGCTGCTCGACGTCGACTTCTCGGAACTGGCCCGGAGTCATGAGGAGAAGGATGGGGCAGCGACGATCACGGTCACTCGTGTCCGCTCGCCGTTCGGCGTCGTCGAGCTGTCCGAGGACGACGTCGTGACGGGCTTTCGTGAAGCGCCCCTTCTTCACGACTGGGTCAGCTGCGGCGTCTACGTCCTCGGGTCGGAGGCGCTCGCGAGACTCCCTGAACGCGGAGATCACGAGACGGCGACGTTCCCCGAGCTCGCCCGCGAAGGAAAGCTGCGGGCCTTTCGCCACGAGGGTCTGTGGCTCACCGTGAACACGCCGAAGGACCTGCGGCTCGCGGAGAACCACGTCGAGGAGCACCCCGAGTGGCTGCTTCCGCCGGCCAAGCAGGAGAGTCGGGCTTGACTCGGTTCTTCCGGCGCAGTAGGAACGCACCCGTGAGCGAGCTTTCGCCCAACCTCTTCGACCTCGACCGGTTCTCGCAGAGGGTCGAGCGGGTCGAGAAGCCCTGGGGCTACGAGATCATCTACGCGACGACGCCGCAGTTCTCGGGAAAGGTCCTCGTCATCCGCAGGGACGAGCAGCTGAGCCTCCAGTTTCACCGCCAGAAGGACGAGGTCATTTACCTGTACGAGGGCAGGATCGAGCTCGAGATCGGCGACCCGGGCGGCAACCTGGACGTCGAGGTCGTGTCGCCGGGACACGCGTTCCACCTCGAGCCCGGAGTCGTCCATCGCTGGCGCGCGCTCGAGGACTCGATCGTGCTCGAGGTGTCGACGTCGGAGCTCGACGACGTCGTCCGACTCGAGGATCGGTACGGCCGCGCCGGAGAGGTGTAGTTCCCTACACTGCCTCCCGGCATGGCGACCGCAGCACCCAGTCACGACGTCAAGGATCTCGGACTCGCGCCCGGCGGCATCCAGCGGATCGAGTGGGCCGACCGGCTCATGCCGGTGCTCCTGGCGATCCGCGAGCGCTTCGAAGCGGAGCAGCCGCTCGCCGGCATCCGGGTCTCCGCCTGCCTGCACGTTACGACCGAGACCGCCAATCTCGCCCGGACGCTCAAGGCGGGTGGCGCGGACGTGGTTCTCTGCGCCTCGAACCCGCTTTCGACCCAGGACGACGTGGCGGCCGCCCTCGTCTCCGAATACGGCATCCCGGTCTTCGCGATCAGGGGCGAGGACGACGACACCTATTACTCGCACATCACGGCCGCGATCGACCACCGGCCCCACATGACGATGGACGACGGAGCCGACGTCATCGGCGTGCTCCACAAGGACCGGCGCGACCAGCTCGGCGACATCATCGGCGGCACCGAGGAGACGACCACCGGCGTCATCCGGCTGAAGGCGCTCGAGGCCCAGGGCGACCTCGCGTTCCCGATCGTGGCCGTGAACGAGGCGAAGACCAAGCACCTCTTCGACAACCGCTACGGCACGGGGCAGTCCACGATCGACGGCATCATCCGCGCCACGAACATTCTCCTCGCCGGGCGGAAGTTCGTCATCTCCGGCTACGGCTGGGTGGGCCGTGGGGTCGCGATGCGGGCCCGCGGGATGGGCGCGCACGTGATCATCACCGAGGTCGATCCAATGCGCGCGCTCGAAGCGCTCATGGACGGCTACGAGGTGCTCGCGATGGAGAAGGCTGCCGAGATCGGCGACATCTTCTGCACCGCCACGGGCGACAAGAACGTGATCGCACGCCACCACGTCGAGCGGATGAAGGACGGCGCCGTTCTCGCCAACACGGGGCACTTCAACGTCGAGATCGACATCCCCGGCATCGCGGAGCTGGCGGAGTCCCGCCGCCCCGCGCGGACGAACGTCGAGGAGTTCACCTTGCCTGACGGGCGCAAGATCAATCTGGTCGCCGACGGCCGCCTCGTAAATCTCTCAGCCGCAGAGGGCCATCCGGCCGCCGTCATGGACATGAGCTTCGCGAATCAGGCGCTTTCGGCCGAGTACGTCGCCCAGCACGTGGACGAGCTCGAGGCGAAGGTGTACGTCGTGCCCGAGGAGATCGACCGCGAGATCGCCCGCCTGAAGCTGGAGACGCTCGGCGTCGAGATCGACACCCTCACCGGGGAGCAGGAGAAGTACCTGGCTTCCTGGGACGAGGGTACGTAGCTCGGGGCGCTACCCGAAGTGAAGGCGATGGTAATGGCGGCCGGGCTCGGCACTCGGCTTCGACCTCTCACCGACTTCTTGCCGAAGCCGATGATGCCGATCGCGAATCGGCCCGTCCTCCATCACTTGCTGAACCTGCTCCACAAGCACGACGTCCACGAGGTGGGGATCAACCTGCACGCGTTCCCGGAGCTGATCCAGAGCTACTTCGGCGACGGCTCGGGTCTCGGGATGAAGATCCATTGGTCGCTGGAGGAGGAGCTGCTCGGCACCGCGGGCGGGACGAAGAAGCTCGAGGATCTCTGGGAGGGCGAGGCGATCCTCGTCACCTCGGGCGACGGCCTGCACGACGTCGACGTGACGGCACTCCTCGGTCACCACAAGCGTACGGGCGCGCTCGCGACACTCACGGTGAAGCCGGTTCAGGATCCGTCCGCCTACGGCGTCGTCATCCTCGACCGCGACACCCGCGTGCGAGGTTTCCAGGAGAAGCCCCGCCCCGACGAGGCCCGTTCGAACCTGGCCAACTGCGGGGTCTATGTCATCGAGCCCCAGCTGCTCGAGTGGATTCCGGCCGGTGAGGCGATGGACTTCGGCCAGGATCTCTGGCCGATGCTCGTGGGCGCCAACGAGCCGCTCTACGCCTATACGACGATGGCGTACTGGAACGACGTCGGCGACCTCGACGAGCTCCGGAACTCCATCCTCGACGCTCTCCTGGGGCGGGTGAAGGTCGACCTGCCCGGAGAGGAGATGTCTCCGGGCTTCTGGGTCAGCGAGGGCTGCCGGATCGATCCGTCCGCCCGAATCGATGCGCCGGTCGTGCTCGGCCGGGAGGTGGTCGTCGAGGCAGAGGCGCAGATCGTGGGCCCCGCCGCGATCGGCGCCGACTGCCACGTCGGGAAGAAGGCGGCGATCAGACGAGCGGCGCTCCTCCCCGGAAGCGTCGTGCCGGACGAGGGGCTGGCCGTGGCCGGAATCTTCGGCGATGCGTCGAAGCTCGCCGAGAGCATCCTCAGGTATCCGGGTCTGCGCGAAGAGAATTGATGTGAAATTCGGCCGCAGCCGGGGGCGCCCCAGACCAAGCTGGGGTACCGCGGCCGTTCGCGGTGCGTAGCAGCGCTACGTGCCGTGAGCGGTTGTGCTGATCCAGCGCCGTGTCTGCGGCGTCATCCGGCCCGGCCGAACTTTTCGCATCAGGGCTCTGTCCCAGTCGTAACGCTTCAGGCACGACTGTCGCTGAACTGCGCGCCGCCGCGCTCTAGCGTCTGAGACGGCGTGCCGCTCCTCGATCTGCTCCTGCCGACGCGTTGCGTCGTCTGCGGCCAAGGCGAGGAGGTGTTCTGCACGGCCTGCCTCGGCGGGCTCCGGCGGATCCGCGAGCCCATGTGCGCGCGCTGCGGAGCACCGACCGCGTGGCCGGTCTCCCGCTGCTCAGAGTGCGCCGGGCGGCGCCTCGGCTTCGCGACCGCCAGGGCGGCCGTGGCCTATGATGACATTGCGCGCCCGCTCGTGGCCGCCTGGAAGGAGCGGGGGCTACGCTCCCTGACGGGTGTCGCCGCAGACCTCGTCGCGGAGGTGGTGCGACCTCTGCCCGTGCTCGCGCTCGTGCCCGTTCCCGCCGACACGGACCGCACGCTCTGGCGCGGCCAGGGCTCCGCCGAGGCGCTGGCTCGGGCACTCGCGGAGCGTTGGGGCCTGCCGCTCCTGGCTGCGCTTCGC
>JBPCPR010000017.1:0-5875 GCA_050998925.1 Gaiellaceae bacterium | reverse complement strand
TCCTCAACCTCAAGAACCTGATCTGTCGGCTCGAGGGCGGTTCGCCCGAGGTCGAGGTCCGGCTCGAGAAGAAGGGCTCCGGACCGGTCAAGGCGTCGGACATCGCTGCGCCCGCCGATCTCGAGATTCTGAACCCGGAGCTCGTGATCGCGAACCTCTCCGACAAGGGGAAGCTCGACATCATCCTCACGATCGGGCGCGGCCGGGGCTACGTCCCGGCCGAGCTGAATCGCGAGCCCGAGCAGTCGATCGGCGTCATTCCGGTCGACTCGATCTTCTCGCCGGTGCGCCGCGTTTCCTACGAGGTCGAGGCAGCGCGCGTGGGCCAGCGCACGGACTACGACAAGCTGAGGCTCGACGTCACCACCGATGGCTCGCTCGACCCGCGTGACGCGATCGCGCAGGCCGCCGAGATCTTGATCCGGCAGCTCGCCATCTTCACCGACATCGACAAGATCGAGGGTTTCGGAGAGCCCGTCGGCGAGGCGCAGGCCGAGGTGCCCCAGGCGCACGGGATGGAGAACTTCCCGATCGAGGAGCTCGAGCTCGGCGTCCGGAGCTACAACTGTCTGAAGCGGGTCGGGATCGAGACCATCGGCGACCTCGTCACGAAGAGCGAGAACGAGCTCGCCGCGATCCCGAACTTCGGCAAGAAGTCGATCGAGGAAGTCAGCGAGACGCTCCAGGCCCACGGCCTGAGCCTCCGCGACGACTGAGGCTCGGCAGACCGATGCGGCACCAGCGGTCAGGCAGGAAGCTCGGGCGCGACTCGGCCCATCGAAAGGCGCTCTACGCCAACCTGGCGAGCGCGCTGATCGAGCACGGCCGGATCAAGACCACCGAGGCGAAAGCCAAGGAGGTTCGGCCAATCGTCGAGCAGATGATCACGCTCGGGAAGCGGGGAGACGTCTCGGCGCAGCGACAGGCCGTTGCCTTCCTGCGCTCCAAGGCGACAGCGCACAGGCTCTTCGCCGAGATCGCTCCCCGCTTCGCCGACCGGCCCGGTGGGTACACGCGGGTCGTCAAGCTCGGCCCGCGCCAGGGCGATGCGGCTCCGATGGCCTATCTCGAGCTCGTGGACTACGTGCCCGAGCGCGCGCCCGCTCCCGCCTAGTAGCAGTACTCACCGGCGCCGATCAGGCTGCGCGCTCGGCGGCATCGGCGTACAGGCCGAGGACGCGATCCCAGCCGCCCTCGCTGTCGTACCGCGAGCGCGTCTCCGCGGCCTCGTCGCCCAGGAGTTCCCAGCCGCGCTGCTCGAGGTGGACGCGCGTGCCGCCGTCTTCGGCCGTGAACCGCACCTCGATCATCTGGCCGGTCTCCGGGCCACGCCCGGGATACCAGGTGTAGGCGAGCCTCTGGGGCGGGTCCCACTCGCTGACGCGGCCCCAATCGTGCTCCGTGCCGTCATCGAGCCGTTCGTAGATCCGGCCGCCCGCCCAGCCCTCGAAGACGACGGTGGCCACGCGCTCCTCGCCGACCGAGTGGGTAAGGGTGGGCCACCAGTCGGCCACGCCCTCGGTGAAGACGCGGAACGCGACCTCTGGGGGCCTCGCGACCACGATCGTCTTCCGCACAAGCAGCTCGGCGGTGCTCATGTCGAACCTCCTTCCTCGGTTTCCGCCGCCGCTTTGAACGCGGCCAGCGCCTGGCTCCAGAAGTCGTCGAAATAGGCTTTGAGCTCCGCGACCCCGTCGGGCTCGACGCGGTAGATACGGCGCGTGCCCTCCCGCCGCTCTCCGACCAGCCCGGCGGTCTTCAACACCTTGAGGTGTTGCGAGACGGCGGGGCGACTGACCGGAAGACCCTGCGCGAGCTTGCCCACTGACCGCTCGCCAGCCCCGAGGCGCTCGAAGATCATTCGTCTCGTCGGGTCGCCCAGAGCCTCGATCCGAATTCCGTAAGCCACAACTAACGGTAAGTTAGAACTTACGGATACCCATGTCAATCGGCGCCCGGACGACGACCTCTAGCCTCCGATCCGTGGCGACCCTGAAGCTCACGCTCGAGTACGACGGCACGTCGTTCTCGGGCTGGGCCGCACAACCCGGGCTGCGTACGGTCGAGGGAGAGCTCCGCGGAGCTCTCGACGGCCTCTTCCCGGGCTGGAGCGGGCTGGCCGTGGCGGGGCGAACGGATGCGGGCGTGCACGCGCTTGCTCAGGTGGCGAGCTTCTCCACCCCACGCGGCCCGCTCGACCGCGCCGCCGAGGCACTCAACTCACGGCTGCCCAGCGACCTCAAGGTCGTCGACTCGAAACGTGCGCCTGCCGGCTTCGACGCTCGCTACGCGGCTCGCTCCCGGAGTTACGTCTACCGGGTCTGGCGCCGGCGGGCTCCATCGCCCTTCGAGCACCGCCGCTCGCTCTGGTGGCCGCGGCCCTTCGATTTCCAGACTCTCGACACGCTGGCCGGACTGATCGCCGGGACGCACGACTTCCGTGCCTTCACGCCGACCGAGACGCGGTATACAGACTTTCGCCGCACCGTGCTCGAGGCGGCGTGGAGCTCCACTGACGATCTGCTCGAGTTCCGGATCAGAGCCGGGAGCTTTCTGCGGCACATGGTGCGAACCCTCGTCGGTACGATGCTCGAGGCCGAGCCGGCCGCCTTCGAGCGACTGCTCGAGGGGCGTCCGCGCTCCGAAGCCGGCAGGACGGCCCCGCCCTGGGGCCTCTATCTCGAGCATGTGGATTACTGACGTGAAGTATCCGACTGTCCTCTTCGATCTCGACGGCACTCTGATCGACTCGGGGGCGATGATCCTCGAGTCCTTTCGCCATGCGACGCGAACCGTGCTGCGCCGCGAAATTCCAGACGACGAGCTGGTGGCCGCCGTCGGAGGCTCGTCGATCCGAGCTCAGATGGCGTCCTTCGACGTCGATCGCGCCGACGAGCTCGTGCGCGTCTACCGGGCGCACAACGCCCCCCTGCACGACGAGCTCGAGGCCTTCGAAGGGGTGCAGGAGCTCCTGGACCGCTTGCATGCAGAAGGGCGGCAGCTCGGGATCGTGACGGCGAAGCGCCGGCAAACGGTCGATCTCGCCTTCGAGCAGCTGGGGCTCGAGCGCTACTTCGACGTGGTCGTCACCACGGACGATACGGAGCTCCACAAACCCCACCCCGAGCCGGTGTTGCGCGCGCTCGAGCTGGTAGGCACGACACCCGGTGAAGCCGCGTTCATTGGGGACTCTCCCTTCGACGTCCAGGCCGGAAAGGCGGCGGGCGTCTTCACGATCGGGGTCTCCTGGGGGAAGATCCATCCTGCCGAGAGGCTGCTCGAGTACGGAGCCGACCTGATCGTCCACTCGCCCCGGGAGCTGCTCGATGCCCTCTAGCCAGGCATCCGTGACCGACCGGGTGGAGGAGCTGCGCCGTGAGCTCGACCACCATTTGCACCGCTATCACGTCCTCGACGACCCGGAGATCTCGGACGCCGAGTACGACCGGCTCTACGACGAGCTGGTCGCGCTCGAGGCGGCGAACCCGGAGCTCGTGACCCCGGACTCGCCGACGCAACGCGTGGGGGCACCGCCGTCTGACAAGTTCACGAAGGTCGAGCACCTGGCCCCGATGGGCTCCCTCGAGAAGGTCACGACCGAGGAGGCGCTCAGGAAGTGGGCGGACGACGTGCGGAAGCGTCTCGACTCGGACGAGCCCGTCGCCTATGTGATCGAGCCGAAGATCGACGGCTCCGCCGTCTCGCTCGTCTACGAGGAGGGACAGCTCGTCCGCGGGGCGACCAGGGGTGACGGGTTCCGCGGCGAGGAGATCACGGTCAACCTGAGGACGATTCGTTCGATCCCGTTGTCGCTGCGCCTGCCCCCACGGGAGACGCCTCCGCCGGTGGTCGAGGTGCGCGGCGAGGTCTACTTCCCGCTGTCCGGATTCAGGGAGCTGAACGAACGGCTCGTCTCGGAGGGAAAGAAATCGGCTCCGAATCCGCGCAATGCGGCAGCCGGGACCCTGCGCCAGCTCGACTCGTCGATCACGGCTGCCCGGCCGCTCGCGATCTGGATCTACGGCTCCGGGTACCGAGAAGGGGTCGAGGTCGAGACCCAGTGGGCGCTCCTCGAGTGGCTACGCGAGCGCGGCTTCCGCACGAACCCGTACGCAGAGCGCTTCGAGACGATCGAGGAGGTCGCGGCGGCCTGCCGGGCCTGGGAGGGGCGGCGGATCAAGCTGGACTACGAGATCGACGGGATCGTGATCAAGGTGGACTCGATCGACCAGCAGCGGCGGCTTGGAGCCCTCCACTCGCGGCCGCGCTGGGCTCGGGCCTTCAAGTGGGCCCCGCTGACGGCCGAGACCAGGCTCTCGCAGATCCACATCCGGGTCGGGAGAACGGGGAATCTGAACCCGTGGGCGCAGCTCGAGCCCGTGCACGTGGGCGGTGTCACCGTCTCGACCGCGACGCTCCACAACGAAGAGGACATCAACCGGAAAGACATTCGCGAGGGCGACAAGGTGATCGTCCAGCGTGCCGGCGACGTCATCCCGCAGGTGGTGGGCCCCGTCCTGCCGCACACGAAGGGGACGAAACCGTTCCGGATGCCGGCGAGGTGCCCGCTCTGCGACGCAGAGGTCGTCAAGCCAGAGGGCGAGGTCATGCACCGCTGCCCCAACCGCGCGTGCCCCTCGCGCGGCCTCGAGACGCTCATCAACTGGGTCAGCGCGGCGATGGACATCGAGGGGGTCGGGGAACAGTTCGTTCGCCGGCTCTGGAACGAGGGGCTGCTCCGCTCGATGCCCGACCTCTACCGGCTGAGCGCCGAGCAGCTCCAGGAGCTCGACGGCTACGGAGAGATCTCGGCGCGGAACGCGGTCGAGGCGATCCAGGGGTCGAGGTCACAGCCGTTCTTCCGGGTGCTCTTCGGGCTGAACATCCCGGACGTCGGCTGGGTGACCGCCCAGAACCTGACCCGGCACTTCGGCTCGGTCGACCGCCTCATGGCGGCGAGCCAGGAAGACATCCTGGCCGTCGAGGGGATCGGTCCGGAGCGCGCGGAGGCGATCGCGGAATGGTTCTCCGACGAGGAGAATCGCCGCCTCGTCCTGGAGCTCAGAGAGCTCGGCCTGACCTTCGAGACGGTGGAGGCGGAGCGGCCGGTCGAGGGCCGGCTCACGGGCTCCACCTACGTGATCACGGGAACGCTCTCCGGCTGGACGAGGGAGGAGGCAGCCACCGCTCTCGAAGAGCTCGGTGCGCGCGTGCTCAACTCCGTCTCCGGCAAGACGACCGGTCTCGTAGTTGGCGAGGAGCCGGGATCGAAGCTCGCTAAGGCCGAGAAGGTCGGCGTCCCGATCCTGGACGAGGACGCCTTCCGGAGGCTCCTAAAGGGCTAGGCCGCGCGGCTGGCCAGGATCTGCACGAATCGGTCCTGCCCTTGTCGCGCGGAAAGCCAGGGAATCGGGGCTCCGTTCTGGAGCACCGAGAAGACGTATCGCGTCCCGACGAAACCCGAGAGGCTCGAAGCGCTGCTGGTCGTCCCGGTCTTCGCACGGACGAAGCCGCGGGCGGGAGGCGAGCGCAAACGGTCCTCGAGGGTGCCGTTCACACCCGCGAGCGGCAGCGAGTTCAGGAACGGCCGCCGCAGCCTGGGGTCGCTCCACCCCGTGATCAGAATGGCGGCGACGGCGCGGGCGGTCAGGCGGTCGTAGCGCGAAAGACCGGAGCCGTCGGCGAGGCGGACCCCGGCGAGCGGCACCCCGCGTGCGCGCAGGACGTCGAGGGCGACGGAGGCTCCCGCGGCGGTCGCCCCGCGGCCCAGCACGCGGGCGCCGAGACGCTTCAGAAGCATCTCGGCGATGAAGTTGTCGCTCTCCCGGTTCATCTGCCTGACGAGGCGGGCCGTCGAGGGAGAGAGGACCTGGGA
>JBPCPR010000016.1:0-5158 GCA_050998925.1 Gaiellaceae bacterium | reverse complement strand
CATCCGGTCTACGCGTGGGTGGACGAGCTCGGGATCGACGAAGACGAGCAGTGGCGTGTCTTCAACCTGGGGATCGGCTTCTGCGCCGTCGTACCCACGGAGCAGGCCGAGACAACGGGCTTTCCCGTGATCGGACGGATCGAGGAGGGCGACGGCGGCGTGGTCTGGACGGACCGGGCGTGATCGGCGTCCTCGCCTCGGGCCGCGGCACGAACCTGCAGGCCCTGCTCGACCAGGGTCTCCCCGTGCAAGCGGTCGCCTCGAACGTCGAAGGAGCGCCGGCGCTCGAGCGCGCGGCCGGGCGAGGCATTCCGTGGGCCGCCTTCCCGCTTGCCGCCTACGACTCGCGCCGAGACCGGGACGAGGAGATGGCCGACTGGCTGGGAGCGAATGGCGTCGAGCTGGTCGTCTGTGCCGGCTACATGCACCTCCTCACGGAGCCGTTTCTCGACCGTTTTCCCTGCCTGAACATACATCCGTCGCTTCTCCCCGACTTCCCAGGTTCGCACGCCGTAGAGGACGCCCTCGCCGCCGGAGCCGCCGAGACTGGCGTCACGGTTCACTTCCTCGACGGAGGAGTGGACACCGGCCCGGTGATCGCCCAGGAAGCCGTGCCGATTCGCCCGGACGACACGCCGGAGTCGCTCCACGCTCGCCTGCAGAGCATCGAGCATCGGCTCCTTCCCGAGACGGTGCGCAGCTATCTGACCGGCGCTCTACGCTCACCGTCTTAGATGGTGATGGCGCGAAAGGTGGAGCGCGCGCTCGTCTCGGTCTTCGACAAGACCGGCCTCGACGAGCTCGCGCGCGGCCTCCACGAGCTCGGGATCGAGCTCGTTGCGAGCGGGGGCACGGCGGCCTTCATCTCCGACCTCGGCATCCCGGTCACTCGCGTCGAGGAGCTGACGGACGTCCCCGAGCTGCTCGGCGGCCGGGTGAAAACGCTCCACCCTCGGATTCACGCCGCCATCCTGGCCCGCCGCGACGTTCCCGCGGACGTGGAGGCGCTGCGTGAGCACGACATCGAGCCCTTCGACCTCGTCTGCGTCAACCTCTACCCGTTCGAGCACGTGACGGCCAAGCGGAACGTGCGCGAGGAGGAGGCGGTCGAGATGATCGACGTCGGCGGCCCCGCGATGCTCCGTGCGGCCGCGAAGAACTTCGTCGACGTAGCGCCGGTGTGCGAGCTCGGCCGCTACGAGCGCGTCCTCGGCGAGCTTCGGAAGACCGGCGGTCTCGGCCTCGAGACGCGCCGGGAGCTGGCAGCGGAGGCGTTCTCCCACACGGCTGCCTACGAAGCGACGATCGCCAACTGGTTCTCGGATCGGGAGAGCTTTCCGGCCAGGCTCCTCCTCGCCCTCGAGAAGCAAACCGACCTGTCGTACGGTGAGAACCCGCACCAGCGGGGCGCGTACTACGCCGAAGCCGGAGCCCGGCGGCACCTGCTCTCGCGCATCGAGCAGCACTCGGGCGGCGAGCTCTCGTTCAACAATCTGAACGACCTCGACGCGGCGCGCTCGGCGCTCCGCGAGTTCACGGTGCCGGCAGTGGTCATCGTCAAGCACGCGAATCCGTGCGGCTGCGCCCTCGCGTCCGGGATCGAGCAGGCGTACGAGCTCGCCCTGGCGGCGGATCCCGTCTCAGCCTACGGCGGCGTCGTTGCGCTCAACCGCCGGGTGGAGAAGCCGCTGGCCGACCGACTCACGAAGCAGTTCGTGGAGGTGCTGATCGCGCCCGCCTACTCCGAGGAGGCGCTCGAAGCGCTTCGGGTCAAGGACTCGCTCCGGATCCTGGGGGACGGGGAACGGCGAGGCCGCACCCCGGGCGAGCGCGACTACCGGCGTGTTCTCGGCGGCATGCTCGTCCAGGACGCCGACGCGGAGCTGGACGACCGCGAGGGCATGAAGGTCGTGACTGTCCAGGCGCCGAGCGAGACCGGGTGGGGCGACCTGATCTTCGCGTGGCGCGTCGCCAAGCACCTCACGTCGAACGCGATCGTGATCGCCAAGGAGCTCCAGACCGTGGGCATCGGCGGCGGCCAGACGAGCCGCGTCGACGCAGTTCGGCTTGCGATCGAGAAGGCCCGTGATCGCGGGCACGACCTGAACGGGGCCGCGCTCGCCTCGGACGCCTTCTTCCCGTTCGCGGACGGAGCCAGCCTGGCCCTCCAAGCCGGCGTCAGGGGCATCATCCAGCCGGGCGGCTCGAAGCGCGACTCGGAGGTCGTCGAGGCGGTCGAGCAGGCCGGCGCAACGATGGTCTTCGCGTCCCGCCGCCACTTTCGCCACTGATCTCGCGGGCCCGTGGCGGGCGGCGCGCGCGCCCCGCCTACAATCCGCCCGTGGCCAGGGAGTACCCGACCGTGCTCGACCTCGTCGGCCGGACGCCGCTCGTGCGCTTGCAGCGCCTCTCGCGTGGAATCGAGCCGACGCTCCTCGCCAAGCTCGAGTACATGAACCCCGGCGGAAGCGTCAAGGACCGGATCGGCCTGCGGATGATCGAGCAGGCAGAGCACGACGGAAAGCTCCGGCCAGGCGGGACGATCGTCGAGCCGACGAGCGGTAATACGGGCGTGGGGCTCGCGATCGCCGCGGCGCTCAGAGGCTATCGCTGCGTCTTCGTCATGCCCGACAAGATCGCCGACGAGAAGCGGGCGCTCCTACGAGCCTACGGCGCCGAGGTTGTCATCTGCCCGACCGCGGTCGAGCCCGAGTCGCCGGAGAGCTACTACTCCGTCTCCGACCGCCTCGCCGAGGAGATACCGGGCGCCTACAAGCCCGACCAGTACTCGAACCAGGCCAATCCCGAGGCTCACTACGAGACGACGGGGCCCGAGCTCTGGGAGCAGACGGGTGGCGAGATCGACTCGATCGTGTTCTCGGTCGGCACGGGCGGCACGATCAGCGGGACGGCCCGGTACCTGAAGGAGCGAAAGCCCGACCTCCTCGTCGTCGGCGCCGACCCGGAGGGCTCGATCTTCTCGAGCCCCGAGGACGTCCGCCCGTATCTGGTGGAAGGAATCGGCGAGGATTTCTGGCCCACGACCTACGATCCGTCGCTCGTCGACGAGTACGTCACGGTGTCTGACCGCGATTCGTTCAGGACGGCCAGGCGTCTGGCACGTGAGGAGGGAATGCTGGTCGGCGGCTCCGGCGGCACCGCCGTCTGGGCGATGCTCCAGGTAGCGCGCCGGTTCGGTCCGGACGCGACGATCGTGACGTTGATCCCCGACAGCGGCCGCGGCTACCTCTCCAAGGTCTACGACGACAACTGGCTCCTCGAGCACGGATTCCTGGAGCGGGTCAGCGCCCAGCCCACGATCGAGCAAGTGCTGGCCTTCAAGCAGAGGGAAGAGCCTCGCCTGCCGGAGCTCGTGCTGATCGAGTCCCACGAGAAGGTCGGGCACGCCATCGAGCTCATGCAGCGCTACGGCATCTCCCAGATCCCGGTCGTCCGCCACGAGCCGGCCGAGTCCCTTGCCGACATCGTCGGCTCGATCCGGGAGCGTGGGCTGCTCGAGCGCCTCTTCCTGAACGAGGGCGCCATGACCGACGAAGTCGCAGGCGCGATGGAGCCGCCACTGCCCGCCGTCGAGATCGGGGACACCGTCGACACGGTCTTCGCGGACCTCACCGGCGGCAGCCCGGCGGTGGTCGTCGCTCGCGAGGGCCGGCCGGCCGGCGTCCTCACGAGGGCCGATCTCCTCGAGTACCTGGCGCACGAGCGGCGAAACGGATAGCAGCCGCTACGATCGGGCGATGGACTTCGAGACCCGCGCCATCCACGACGGGCAGGAGCCGGATCCGGCCACCGGCGCCGTGATCGTCCCGATCTTCCAGACCTCCACCTACGTCCAGGAGGAGGCCGGGCAGACCAAGGGCTACGAGTACTCCCGCACCGGCAACCCGACCAGGGCGGCCCTCGAGACCTGTCTCGCGTCGCTCGAGTCCGCCGACCGCGGCTTCGCGTTCGCGTCCGGCATGGCCGCGACGACCACCGTCTTCCATCTGCTTTCGCCCGGTGACCGCGTCGTCTGCGTCAACGACGTCTACGGCGGGACGTATCGCGCCTTCACGAAGGTCTACGAGCCGAAGGGGTACCACTTCGAGTTCGTCTCGGCCGAGGATGCAAGCGAGCGGCTGGCCGACTCCCTCGACGAGCGCACACGAATGGTCTGGGTCGAGACGCCCACGAACCCGCTCATGAGCATCGTCGACCTACGGGCCGTCGCAGAGGCCGCGCACGCTGCCGGCGCCTTCGTGGTCGTGGACAACACGTTCGCGACACCGTACCTGCAACGCCCGCTCGAGCTCGGCGCGGACGTCGTCGTCCATTCGACCACGAAGTACCTCGGGGGGCACTCGGACGTCGTCGGCGGATTCGCGGGCACGAACGACCCGTCGATCGCCGAGCGGCTGGCGTTCCTCCAGAACTCGCTCGGGGCGATCCCGGGGCCGCTCGACTCGTGGCTCGTGCTGCGCGGCTTGAAGACCCTCGCGATCCGGATGCGCCAGCATTCGGCCAACGCGCAGCGGATCGCCGAGCACCTGGAGATCCACCCGGCCGTCGAGCGGGTTCGCTATCCGGGACTCGAGAGCCATCCCCAGCACAACCTCGCCCGCTCCCAGATGGACGGCTTCGGCGGCATGATCTCCTTCGACGTTGCGGGCTCGGGCCAGGATGCGCTCGAGGTTGTCCGCTCGACGTCGATCTGGCAGCTGGCCGAGTCGCTCGGAGGCGTCGAGAGCCTCATCGAGCACCCCGGGGTGATGACGCACGCGAGCCTCTCCGAGTCGCCCTACTCGATCCCGGAGAACCTCGTGCGGCTGTCGGTCGGGATCGAGTCGGTCGACGACCTGATCGCCGATCTCGACGCCGCCCTCGCGCGTGTCCGAGTGGGAGCCAGCTCGGCCTAAGAAACGAGCCCGGGGCCGGTGGACCCAGCCTCCTCCCTCTTTCGACTCTAACCCTCGAATCCGCGCGCGTGGTGCGCCAAACTCGCCGAGAGGCGCGCGAAACCGTGCCGGGACGTGCACGGCGTCAGGGAGCGACGAGCTCCGGGGCCGGCCTGTCTCGGCCGCCGGCCACCGCCTCGTAGGCCGCAACGTAGTCGGCCACCATCCGCTGCTCGGAGAACGTCTCTTCGACGTAGCGCCGG
>JBPCPR010000315.1:0-13982 GCA_050998925.1 Gaiellaceae bacterium | reverse complement strand
GCGTCATCGACTCGGTGCAGACGCTCTACGATCCCGACCTCGGCTCGGCCCCCGGGTCGGTGGCTCAGGTGCGGGAAGCCGCAGGCCGCCTCCTTCGGCTGGCCAAGGAGCACGGCATCGCCACGTTCCTGGTCGGGCACGTGACGAAGGAGGGCGCGGTCGCCGGCCCTCGCGTCCTGGAGCACCTCGTCGACTGCGTGCTCCAGTTCGAAGGCGACCGCTACCGCTCGCATCGCGTGCTGCGGGCCGTGAAGAACCGCTTCGGCTCCACGAACGAACTCGGAGTCTTCGAGATGACGTCCACCGGACTCGCCGGCGTCTCCGACCCCTCCGAGCTCTTCGGGCGGTCGGAGGGAGAGGTGGGTTCCGCCGTGGCGTGCGCCCTGGAGGGGACCCGCCCGATCCTGCTCGAGATCCAGGCGCTCGTCTCGCCGACCGATCTGGCCATGCCGAGGAGAGTCGGAACCGGCGTCGACCCGAAACGTCTCTCCATGATCGTCGCTGTTCTCGGCCGCCATGCGGGAGTCTCTCTGGGGCAGGCGGACGTGTTTGTGAACGTGGCAGGCGGCGTCCGCATCGACGAGCCTGGCGCCGACCTCGCGGTCGCGGTCGCGATCGCCTCGGCTGCCCGCGGGAAGCCCGTGCGCCCTGGTCTCGCGTGCTTTGCCGCGGTCGGCCTCACCGGGCGGCTACGTCCCGTCTCGCAGGCGGAGCGGCGCCTCGCCGAGACCGCCAAGCTCGGCCTTTCCGAGGCCGTCGTTTCGGAAGGGACGAAGCCGCATGGCAGAATCACCCTGCAGGCGGCGGCGACGGTTCGACAGGCGATCGGGGTGGCGCTGGATGAGGGCAGACCCGCGGAAGGATAAGAAGCTCATGTCGGCCCTGGGCCTCGTGGCTCCGGGAACCGCGTTCCGCGCGGGCATCGACGCCATCATCAGGTCGGAGCACGGCGCGCTGATCGTCATCGACGAGCCGAACGACCTCGCCTTCCTCTTCTCGGGAGGGATGCGGCTCGATCTCCCGTTCACGGCCCAGCTCCTCTACGAGCTGGCCAAGATGGACGGAGCCATCATCGTCAACTCGGACATCTCGAAGCTCGTCTATGCAAATGTCCAGCTCATGCCGGATCCGGCGATCGCTTCGTCCGAGACCGGCACGCGACACCGCACCGCTGAGCGTGTGGCCAGGCAGACCCAAGCGCTCGTCATCTCGATCTCGCAGCAGCGGGAGACCGTGACCGTGTTTCTCGGGGACCTCCGCTATCAGCTCGGTGAGATCTCGGACGTGCTCGCGCGAACCAACCAGGTGCTCGCCACCCTCGAGACCTACCGGCAACGGCTCGACCAGGGTCTGACGCGCCTGACGGCGCTCGAGTTCCAGGGCGCCGTCACCCTCGACGACGTTCTCATCGTCGTGCAGCGCGCCGAGATGACGACGCGGATGGCGGAGGAGGTCGAGCGCAACTGCATCGAGCTCGGCGAAGAAGGGCGTCTGATCCGCATGCATCTCGACGAGCTCATGGAGGCCGTCCCGAACGAGAAGGCGGCCGTGGTGTTCGACTACGAGGCCGGCGGCGACTCGGCCCGTGCGGCAGCGATCCTCGAGGAGCTCACGGAGCTCTCGTACCGGAAGCTCCTCGAGGTCGACGAGCTGACCGAGCTTCTCGGTTTCCCGCGCAACGCGAACCCGCTCGACCAGACGGTGGCGCCCCGCGGCTACCGGGTGCTGTCGCACATTCCTCGGCTTCCGGACTCCGTCATCCGCCACGTGGTCAAGGACTTCGAGTCGCTGGAAGCGGTCATCCGGGCGAGCCATCGCGACCTGGAGGCCGTCGACGGAGTCGGCTCGGTGCGAGCGCGCGAGATCCGCGAAGGGCTCCGGCGCCTCCAGGAGCACAACCTCGTGGACCGCTACCTCCAGATGTGAGTTCGACGGAAAACCCCTGCACGTTGCGGACATGGCGCCGGCGGCCACGGCCGCGAGCCGCAAAATCCCTGGAAACGTGCCTTTTTTAGCGGCTTTTCTGCTAGAATGGCCCAGTTCCTAAGGCGTCCCGGACGGCTTTACATTCAGGTAGAGGAGGAGAGGGCTTGTACAAAGTCGGCGACAAGGTCGTCTACCCCCATCACGGCGCAGGCACGGTCGTGAAGAAGGAAACCCGCAAGGTCCTGGGTGAAGAGCGGGTGTACCTGACCATCAAGATCGAGCACAACGACATGACCGTGAACGTGCCCGCAGAGAACGCGGAGCGCGTCGGCCTCCGGAGCGTCATCGACGAGGAGCACATCGAGCGGGTGCTCGACGTCCTGCACGGCGACGGCACCAAGATGCCGAAGAACTGGAACCGCCGCTTCAAGTACAACCGGGACAAGATGAAGACCGGCGACATCTTCGAGCTGGCCGAGGTCGTTCGGAACCTCTCCTTGCGGGACAGCGAGAAGGGCCTCTCTACTGGCGAGAAGCAGATGTTCGTGAAGGCGAAGAAGATCCTCGCCAGCGAGCTGATGTACGCGAAGGGCTTCGACGAGGACGGCGCCACCGCCTGGCTCGACGAGGAGCTCAGCGCAGTCGGCAAGTCCGCCCTCGCCACGACCTAGCGATAGCTCGACCTCCAACCCGCGCGGCGCGGCATGCTATCGCCGTGTCCGACACCGGTGTCTGGGCGATCCTGGTTGCAGCCGGGCGCGGCGAGCGCCTCGGCGGCGAGCGCCCGAAGGCATTCGCGAAGCTGCGCGACCGGCCGCTGCTCGCCGAGAGCCTCGAGCGGCTCGAGGACTCCGAGTGGATCGAGGCGATCGTCGTCGTCGTGCACGAGGACTGGGTGGAGCCTGCCATCCTTCTTGCAGAGGAGCTGGGTGCGGGCAAGGTGAACGCATGCGTGCCCGGCGGTGAGACGAGGGCTGACTCGGTGCGACTCGGAGTGGCCGAGGTTCCGGCCGAGGCGGCGGTCGTCCTGGTGCATGACGCCGCCCGACCTTTCCTGCCGGCCGAAGTGATCGACCGGGTGCTCCGGGCTCTCGGGGAGGGCTGGGACGGAGTCGTTCCAGGCTTCGAGGTCGCCGACACGCTGAAGCGCGTTGGGTCCGACGGCGCGGTCAGCGAGACCGTGGAGCGGGATGGGCTCTACGGAGCCCAGACGCCGCAGGCGTTCGTCGCCGAGACCTTCCGGCGTGCCCTCGCCGTCTCGGCCGAGTCGCCCACGGATTGCGCGGGGTTCGTCGAGGCGAGCGGCGGCCGCGTCCGGATCGTCGAGGGGGACAGGCGCCTGGTCAAGGTGACCACCCCGGAGGACCTCGAGCTCGTCGAGGCGCTGCTCGGCCGGTGATCGTCGACTACCACCTGCATCTCCGCGGCCCGGCCGCGGGCCCGGAAGAGGGCCCGGTCGAGCACACGGCGGCCGCAGTCGAGGCCTACGTCGATGCAGCCGCTGCCCAGGGCGTCGACGAGATCGGCTTCACGGAGCACCTCTACTACTTCCGCCAGTTCGAGAGCCTGGTCACGCATCCGTACCAGCGAGACCGCATGGATCACGACCTCGAGACCTACGTCGAGGCGGTGATGGAGTCCAAGAGCCGGGGCCTGCCGGTGAAGCTCGCCCTCGAGGTCGACTGGTTCGAGGGACGATAGGCGGAGCTCGCCCAGGCACTCGACCCGTATCCCTGGGACTACCTGGTCGGGTCGGTGCACATCGTCGACGGGGAAGCGATCGATCTCGAGCCGGGGGCGTGGGAGCACCGTTCCGTCGGCGACGTGTGGCATCGCTACTTCGACCAGCTGCGCGCGCTCGCTCGCAGCCGGATCGTCGACGTGCTCGCCCACCCGGACCTCGTGAAGATCTTCGGACGCCGTCCGGCGCCCGAGCAGGCGAGCGCGCAGTACGAGGAAACCGTGGAGGTGCTGGACGAGTGCGGGGTCGCCGTCGAGGTTTCGACCGCGGGCTTGCACCGGCCCGTCGGGGAGATCTATCCGGCGCCGGCGTTCCTCACTCTCTGCGGGGAGCGCGGGGTCGGCGCGACCACGGCCTCGGACGCGCACCTCTCCCAGAACGTGGGGCGCGACCTCGACCGCGCCGTCGAGCACTTGCGGCGGGCCGGGTACGAGACGATCACGGTCTTCGACGGGCGCGAGGCCAGGCAGGAGCCGCTCGGATGAGCGAGCTGCGGGTCGGGATCGGCGTCGACGCACATGCCTTGAGCGAAGGCGTGCCGCTCGTGCTCGCGGGCGTCGAGTTCCCGGGGGAGCCGGGCCTCGTCGGGCACTCGGACGGGGACGTCCTCTCGCACGCCCTGATAGACGCTGTCCTGGGGGCAGCCGGGCTCGGCGACATCGGGGAGCTTTTCCCTTCGGGCGATGCCAGATGGCAGGGCGCCTCGTCGATCAACCTCCTCCAGCACGCGTGCGGGGTCGTCCGCGAAGCCGGCTTCCAGCTCGTGAACGCGGACTGCGTGCTCGTCGGGGAGCGCCCGAGGATCGCACCCGTACGAGCCGAGATGCGCGCACGGCTCGCCGGCGCCATGGGGGCGGAGCCGGATCGCGTCACGGTGCGCGCGACGACCACCGACGGGCTCGGCTTCACGGGCCGGGGCGAGGGCCTCGCAGCTCACGCGGTCGCGTTGCTCGGACGTGAGTAGCGGGCGGATCGACGCGCTCGCCGAGCGGACCCTCGACGGTTGGGGCCGGGTCGGCCTCGTCGTCGGCACGATCGCGAGAGGCGAGACGACCGTCCGCGGCTACGGACGCGTGCGGATCGAGCACGAGGAGCTCCCACGGCGCGACACGATCTTCGAGATCGGCTCGATCACGAAGATCTTCACCGTGCTGGCCCTGGTGGACATGGTCGAGGACGGCCTGCTCTCCCTCGACGACCCCGTGGACGACCATCTGCCCTCGGCCCTTCGCGTTCCAGCTCACGAGGGCCGCCGAATCACGCTCCGTGATCTGGCGACGCACACCTCGGCGTTTCCTCGGGCCCCCCGTGGGATCGCCCGGCAGGCGCTCAGAGAGCGCCGGAACCCGTACGCCAAGTTTTCGCTCGACGACCTCGCCACGGGCCTGAGGCAGACGAAGCTGAAGCGGTCGCCGGGCGCGAAGTTCGGCTACTCGAACCTTGGCGGCGGCTTGCTCGGGTTAGCGCTCGCCGAGCGCACGGGCACGACCTACGAGGAGCTCATCCGCGATCGCGTTTGCGCGCCGCTCGGCCTCGACGACACCGCGATCGCGGTACCTGCGGAGAAGCGGGCGCGCCTGGCGCAGGGGCACACGCGCCTCCGCAGGCCGGTTCCGCCCTTCGAGATTCCCGTCCTCGCCGGTGCCGGCGCCTTGCGCTCGACGGCGGACGACATGCTGCGGTTCCTCCAAGCAGGCCTCGGCGAGGGAGACACGAGACTCCCGCGCGAGCTCGTGGCGATGCAGGGACCCCGCGTCCGGGTCGGGCGGAGGATCGCCGCGGGGCTCGGCTGGATGCTCGAGCCGCTCGGGGGAACCGGCCACCGGATCGCCTGGCACAACGGCGGCACGATCGGGTTCAGGAGCTTCGCCGGGCTCGTCCGCGAGACCGGCACTGCCGTGATCGTGCTGTCCAACACCGGGCGCTCGGTCGACCTGCTCGGCCTCCGGATCCTCGAAGAGCTCGATCGCTCAGCCAGTCGCGGCCTCTGAGGTGTTCGGAAGCGAGACGAGCTCGCCGCTTCGGTGCACGAGGCCATCCCGCTCCAGCGCCGCCACGGCCTCCGCGTCGAGCTCGGAGAATGGGCGGGGCTCCTTTGCCACGAGCCGCAGGATGCTCGCCCGACGCTGCCGGAACGACCCCTCGAACCGACTTTGCTTTCGCTGCGGCTCGTAGCGGCGGCCGCGAGCAGGGCAGCCGAAGGCGAGCGGACAGATCTCGCAGCGCGGGATCCGGGCCAGGCAGATCGTGGCTCCGAGATCCATGAGAGCCTGGCCGGACTGGTGCGAGAACGTCGCGCCCGTCCGCTCCTGGACGCGGGCGACGTTCGTGTCGACGGGCAGCACGGGCCGGCCGAGCGCGAAGCTCGAGATGGCAGCCGCCGTGTAGGGGCCGACTCCGGGCAGCTCGGTCAGGTCGTCCGGCCAGCCGCCGGCGGCGATCCGCCGGGCGGCGCGGTGCAGGCTGACCGCCCGCCGGTTGTACCCGAGGCCCTGCCAGGCCCGGATGACGTCGGCGAGCGGAGCGGCGGCCAGCGCCTCGGCGGTCGGCCAGCGTGCGAGCCAGTCGCGGTAGCGCGGGACGACCCGCTCCACCTGCGTCTGCTGGAGCATCACCTCCGAGACGAGGATGGCGTACGGATCTCGGGTCCGCCGCCACGGGAGCTCGCGTCCGTGCTCGTCGAACCAGGACCGGAGAGCCGCCTCCACGACCGGACTCTAGCCGCGGTAGATTGAGCTCATGGTGAGGGTTCGCTTCGCTCCGAGCCCGACCGGTTCCCTTCACCTCGGGGGCGCGCTCACAGCGATCGCGAACCGGAACTTCGCGGATGAGCAGCACGGAGTGCTCGTACTGCGGATCGACGATACGGATGCTTCACGAACCGAGGAGGGGTCGGAAGCGGGGATCCTGCGGGACCTGGACTGGCTCGGCGTCGCCTTCGAGGAGGGACCCGTGCGACAGAGCGAGCGGAGCGAGCTCTATCGCACGGCCGTCGACCGCCTGGTCGAGGGCGGGGCGGCGTACGAGGACGAGGGCGCAGTCCGCTTCCACGCCGAGCACGAGCCGACGATCCTCCGTGCGGACGGCAGCGCGACCTACCACCTGGCCTCCGCCGTCGACGACATCGACCTCGAGATCACGCATGTCATCCGCGGCAAGGATCACCTCTCGAACGAGATCCTCCACCGCGCCCTCGCGGAGGCTCTCGGCGCCGAGTCCCCCGAGTACCTCCACCATGGACTCATCCTCTCGCCCGACGGCGGCAAGCTCTCGAAGCGGTCGGAAGGGGCCACTGTCGGCGACCTCCGCGCGGAGGGCATTCCGGCGGCCGCGGTTCGCGGCTATCTGCGCGAGCTGGCGCTGCCGCGCTCCGACGTTCGGCTGGATCTCGGGCGGCTGCGCCGGCTCGCGGTCGAGGCGATCGCGGCGATGTCGGACGAGGATTTGGCCGCGGAGGCCGAGGCGCCGGTAGCCCTCGTGCCTGCGCTTCGGGGGTCACGGACGCTGGCCGAAGCCCGTCTGACTGCCAGGGCCCTGGAGCGGGCTCAGGAGCCGTCGCGGGCGTCCGAGGACGAGCGCCTCACCCTCGAGCGCTTCCTCGAGCTCCGCGGCGGCGCGCCGGAGGAGCTCGACTCCGCCGAGGCGAAGACGATCCTCCGGGAGCTGAAGGCCGTCGGTGGCGACCTGCGAACGCTGCGCCGCGTGCTGACGGGCGCGGAGCGCGGGCCCGAGCTCTGGGCCGTCCTCGCGGCACTCTCCCGCGACGAGGCCATTCGCCGGGTCTCGGCCACCCTCTAGATCTACCCCGATGCGAGCGGGGTGAGCGAGAGGCGGGCGCCGGCGCCGCTCAGAGCAAAGATCCGCACGGGATTCCGGCCTGGGTGGAGGAGCTCCTCGGGCACCAGGAGCGAGAACCGGATCGCGCCGGCCGAGTTGATCGTCGTCGACGTGCCGGCAATGCGGCCGTTCACCGCGATCGCTACCGGCCGGCCTGCGCCCAGACCCCTGACTTTGCCCGTCACCTGGGAAGGAGAGAACCGGGATCCCTTTGGGAGCGAGCGGAGCAGCGCAAGCGGTTTCGGGTCGATCTGGGCGCTCGCCGATCCGGCTCCGACCACCCGGAGGCGGGACACGGAGCGGCCGAGGATCCTCGGCGCCGGCCCGACCCCGAACAGCACCGGCCGGGTCGCGCCGGTCCCGAAGAGCCTGATCTGCCTCAGGAGCGCCTTGTCCCGCGACTCGAGCACGGTTGCGACGGGCGTCACGAGCCCCGAGACGTCGACGCGCGAGGTGTGCACGTCCCCGAAGCCCGAGCGTCCGTCGGTCCTCCACGGGATCGTGATCCCGAGCACGTCTGCGATCGTCGGGAGGATGTCGATCGTCTCGACGTGGTCGTCGACGATCACCGATTCGCGCTGGCCCGGCCGCTTCACGAAGAGCGGGACGTAGGCGACGTCCTGGATGTTCGTCCTCGTCGGACCACGGCGGCGGTCTCCCGGCCGGAAGCTGATGCCGTGGTCGGCCGTCACGACGATCAGCGCCTTGTCGTAGAGCCCGATCTTCCTCAGCCGGGACAGGAGCCGGCCGAGCAGGCGGTCGGTGTACTCGAGCTGGTAGAGGTAGCGCTGGTAGGCCTGGACGACCAGCGCTGTCTGCGGCCCCCAGCTGTCGCCGTCTCGTCCGAGGGCGACGAGGCTTCCGAGCGCGTACTGCCTCCCGGACGGGAGGTACTGGTACGGGCCGTGCGGGAGCAGGATGTGGGCGAAGTTGAGGGTCGGCCGAGACGTCGCGCGGATGGACGAGATGAACGCTCGCGTCGCGCCGCCTCGGTCGTCCCATGACTCTGGATGCCCTTTCGGGGCGTCGTCGCCACTGAAGTTGATGCTTGCTTGCGCGCCGCCTTCGTTGCCGAAGTTCTCCCAGGCCGTCGAAACGGATGGAAGTCTCTCCTCGAGACGGGGCGGCGCGATCAGGTGGAGGTAGACGTACGAGGCGTCCGAGTAGAGCGAGGCCTCCTTGACCCGTGTACCGGTGCCCGTCAAGCGTGGGCGATCGTCGCCGCAGAGCTGCCTTGGGCAGAGCGAGGTCTGTGCCTCGACCACGTTCATCCGGTAGCTCCCGCCGAGGAGCGTGAAGATGTTGTCGGGATGGTCCGCGAAGATCGGCAGCTTCTTCGAACGCGGGCGGATACCCGACATGATCGCCGGCACAGCCTTGGTCGTCGTGTGGCTGACGGTCGTGGCGTTGCGAAACCAGGCGGCGGTCCGGGCGAGCCGGGCGAAGTTCGGGAACCGGTCGGCATCGATCCGGTGCCCCCGATCCATGACCGAGACGTCCGAGAACTCGTCGAGGACGATCATGACGATCGGAGTTCGCGAGGAGACGTCCGTGATGGCCGCGTTGACGTCCTCCGGCAGCACGAGCTTCTCGATCGGTGACGCCAGCAGGAAGAGCGCCACGAAGACGAGGGGAGCCGGCGAGAGGATCGTCAGGAAGCTCCTCGCGGGCGGAGCGCGGAGGTAGAGCAACGCGACTGCGATGCCCACGGCGGCGGCGAGCGCAATCACGAGCGCGCTCGAATGGTCGCCGGCGCGCTTGACGAGCTGGATCGCGATCAGACCCGTGAGGCCGGCCACGAAGACGAGGTGGAGCGCGCGGCGAAGGAAAGGCGACGCCAGACCCGCCAGCGCCTCGACGGCAAACATGGCCAGCGGCGGGAGAAACGTGACTGCGAGCGCGAACCCGACGATCTCGAGCGGGGAGGAGCGCCGGACGGCGAAGAACTCGGCATTCTTCGAGAAGAGGTCGAAGAGCGGCTGCGCGAGGGCGAACGCGGAGAGCACGGCCAGGTGGGCACCTCCCACGAGCAGGCTCGGGAAGCTGAAACGCTCGTGCCGTGCTCGTGTGCGCGTCTGTGCGACGGCGTCTGCCATAAGCTCGTTCATCATGACACCGAGCTAGATGGTTAACCGGCAATTACCGCCCTCACGGATGGCGACCCAGACACGGCGCCAGGACACACCGTCGCGGGCACGCCAATTACCGATCAACCAACTAGGTGAGCGGTGACGCCGCGACGCCGGCCGGCCGAGACATGACGATGAGACTCCGGAACACGCTGTCGCGGACGCTCGAGGAGCTACCGCCCCCGCCCGGCCCGGTCGGGATGTACGTCTGCGGGCCGACCGTCTACCAGCGCATCCACATCGGCAATGCGCGCCCATTCATCCTGTCGCTCTGGCTCAAGCGCTGGCTCGAGGCGTCGGGCTACCAGGTGCGGCTCGTGGAGAACATCACGGACGTGAACGACAAGATCTACGATGCGGCGACGAAGCAGGGCCGGCCGAGCGCCGAGCTCGCGGCCGAGGCGGCGCGGTGGTACGTGGAGGACACCGACCGGCTCGGCCTGGGCCGCCCCGACATCGAGCCGCTCGCGACCGAGACGATCCCCGAGATCGTCGCGCTGATCGCGGACCTCGTCGAGCGCGAGCTCGCATACGAGTCCGGCGGTGACGTCTACTTCCGCGTGGCGAGCTGGCCGAGCTACGGCGAGCTCTCGGGCGCGAGGCTCGACGACATGGTCTCCCAGGAGCCGAGCGACCTGAAGGAGGATCAGCGCGACTTCGCCCTCTGGAAGGCTACGAAGCCGAACGAGGACACGTCGTGGGACTCGCCGTGGGGTCAGGGGCGACCCGGTTGGCACATCGAGTGCTCGGCCATGGCCGAAAAGCATCTCGGCGCCGCCTTCGACATCCACGGTGGCGGCCTGGACCTGCGCTTCCCGCACCACGAGAACGAGCTCGCCCAGTCGCAGGGCGCCGGCCGGGAGTTCGCCCGCATCTGGGCGCACAACGGGATGCTCCAGATGGATGCGGAGAAGATGTCGAAGTCGGTCGGCAACATCGTCTCCCTCGAGGATGTGCTCGACCGCTGGGGACGCGAGGCCGTGCTGGTCCTCTTTCTCGGGGCGCACTACCGGAGCCCGCTCGACTTCTCTGACGAGGCCATGGCCGCCGCACAGGCTCAGGCGGAGACCTTCAAGAACCACTTTGTCGGGCTCGAGGACGGAGGCGGGCCGAATGACGAGTGGCCCCGGCTGGCCGAGATCCTCGACGACGACTTCAACACGCCGGATGCACTTGCCCTCCTGCACGACTGGCGCGCCCGCGAGGAGTCGGAGCCCCTGCGGCGGGCGCTCGCTCTCTTCGGGCTGGAGTCCCTGGCGACTGCACATGAGGCTCCCGCGGACCTCCGCGCACTGGCCGAACGCCGCCGGGAAGCGCGTGCACGCGGGGACTTCGGCGAAGCCGACCGCCTGCGAACCGAGATCGAGGCTCGAGGCTGGGAAATCCGCGACGCAGCCGAGGGCTTCGTGCTGGTCGAGCGGTGAGCACCCGTGAGCTCGTCTACGGGCGCCGGCCCGTTCGGGAGGTGCTGCGTGCCGGGAAGCGCCAGGTGCTCGAGATCCTCGCGACCGAGCGCGCGCTCAAGGCAGAGGCGTGGCTCCGCGACGAATCCGGCCTCCGGATCCAGGTCCGCCCCGAGTCTGCGCTCACCGCCGCGGCCGGAACGCGGGACCATCAGGGACTCGTGGCGTCGGTCGAGCCCTATCGCTACGCCGACGCGCACGAGCTCGCGGCCGGCGAGCGCCCGCTCGTCGTCTGCCTCGACCAGGTCACGGATCCCCACAACCTCGGCGCTGTCTGCCGGAGCGCCGAGGGCGCAGGCGCGAACGGCGTCGTCGTCCCCGAGCGAAGGTCGGCGCGTGTCACGGCAGCCGTCTGCCATGCATCCGCGGGCGCCGTCGAGCACCTGCCCGTCGGAGTGGTGGTCAACCTCTCCCGCTACATCGACGAGGTCAAGCGAGACGACGTCTGGGCCTGGGCAGCCGCCGGTGATGCGAAGACGCCCGTGTGGTCGGCCGACCTCGCGACCGGCGCCCTGCTCGTCTTCGGCTCCGAGGGCAAGGGCGTCCGGCCTGGCGTTCGCCGGGCCTGCGACGACGCGTTCGCGATCCCGCTCGCCGGCCACATCGAATCGCCGAACGTCAGCGTCGCGGCGGGTATCGCACTCTTCGAGGCTGCCCGCCAGCGCCGTGCCTGAGCCGACTCTCTACCTGTTCGACGGCTACAACCTGCTCCACGCGGGGGAGTACGCCGAGCGCCAGGAGCTCGTCGACCGCCTCGCCTCCTTCGTCGCCCTTCGGGGCGCGCGTGGCGTTGTCGTCTTCGACGGGATGGGAGAGGACCACGCGTACGGGAGCCTGGCCGTCCGGTTCGCGCAGCCTGCGGATCAGCTCCTCGAGCGCCTCGCCGCGGAGCACCGCCAGACCGACCGCGTGCTCCTGGTCTCGAGCGACCGGGCGATCAGGGAGACCGCTGGGCAGGAGGTCAGGAAGGTGGGATCCGCGGACTTCATGAGCGGCCTCGGCGGGGAGTCGTCGCTCGGGGCGGCGCCGCCGGGATCGAAGGTGGGGGACTCGGTCGGAGGAGAGACGAGGCGCCGCCTCGAAGAGTGGCGTCGCCGCCGCGCTTGAATTATCCACAACCTGCTGCTAGCCTCAAGCAACCTCAACCTGAGGGTTAGAGTTGCGAAGGTGAGCCGCTCTTCCCTCCACACGTGCCCCAGGAGGAGACATGCCGCGTCCCCAGCTCGCCACCGCTCGGTCACCAGAAAGGCTTCAGCGCGAGCAAGACGACGTCCGACTCGTCATTCGCGCGCGCAACGGGGACGACGTTGCCCTCGACTCGCTGATCCGCCGGTACACGGGCTTCGTCCGCCTGAAGGCGAGCTCGTACTTCATCGCGGGCGGCGAGTCCGACGACCTGATCCAGGAGGGTCTGGTCGGCCTCTACAAGGCCGTTCGCGACTTCCGCTCCGACAAGGACACGTCGTTTCGGAGCTTCGCGGAGCTCTGCATCACGCGCCAGATCATCACAGCGATCAAGGCTGCCACGCGCTTCAAGCACGTGCCGCTGAACCAGTACGTGTCGTTCAGCCAGACGCCGGCGGGCCAGGACGACTCGGATTGCACCCTCGGCGACGCGCTCCCTGGGCCGGGAGTCGAGGATCCAGCGATCTGCGTCATCTCGACCGAAGAGCTCCAGAGCCTCGTCTTCTGCCTCGGGACGGGCCTGTCGTCGCTCGAGAGCGACGCGCTTCGCTGCTACATGGAGGGCCTCTCTTACGAGGAGATGGCTGTCGAGCTCGGCTGCGACACGAAGACGATCGACAACGCTCTCCAGCGCGTGAAGCGGAAGGTGCTGACGCACCAGCAAGGCCGCCAGGTTCTTTCCTAGCCCTCGAGTAGAGCGAGGCCGGCTTCCGGCGAGTTCACGAGCGAAGCGAAGTGACTAGATTTACCCCCGAGGAAAATGCTCCGCATTTTCCTCGGCCATAAGCCGGAGTAGCTCAGACTGGCCAGAGCGCGCGCCTTGTAAGCGCGATGTCGCGGGTTCGAATCCCGCCTCCGGCTCTATGAAGCGCTTGGCATTCGTTCTGGCGGCTTTCGCCGTATTCGCCCCAGCCAGCTTCGCGGCGCCCGAGCTCCGCGGAACCGGGCAGCGAATCTCGCCGGAGCTCCAGAGCCGGATGAGCTCGTTGCGCCCGGACTGTCCCTTGCACATCAGAGACCTCCGCCTGTTACGCGTCAGCCACTGGGGCTACGAAGGCGAGGTGCACCGGGGTCGTCTGATCGTCAACCGGTGGCAGGCTTGGCCGGTCGTCCGGGTCCTGAAGCGCCTGTACGCGAACCGGTACCCGATCCGTCGCCTGTGGCTCATCGACGCCTATCGGTCGAACGACCGCCGCTCGATGGCCGCGAACAACACGTCCGCCTTCAACTGCCGCTACGTGGCCGGCACGACTCGCTGGTCGGAGCATGCGTACGGCCGGGCGCTCGACATCAATCCCGTTCAGAACCCCTTCGTAGCCTCGAGCGGACGGGTCTCGCCGCCGAGCGGGACGGCCTTCGCCGACCGCTCGAAGCGGGCCAAGGGAATGATTCGCGCCCGCGATGCGGTCGTCCGCGCCTTCGCCTCGATCGGCTGGCGCTGGGGCGGCTCCTGGGGATCTCCAAAGGACTATCAGCACTTCTCCGCGACGGGTCGCTGACGGGAATGTCGGGGTCGGCCGCTTCGTTCTCAAGAGTAATGAGAACGCCAACTGATATCCGCAGGGATCTCGATCAGGCCACAGAGCGCCGCGCCGAGATCTGGGAAGACCTGTCCGACCAGCACGATGCGGTCAAGTCGGCGCAGGCGGTCGAGCTCTCCGAGCTGATCGAGGAGCTCTGGACCGAGCTGCGACGTGCCCA
>JBPCPR010000300.1:0-11544 GCA_050998925.1 Gaiellaceae bacterium | reverse complement strand
CGGCCACCACATGGCCGAAGAGGCCCCGGATGAGCTCGCCGGCGAACTACTCGCCTTCCTCGACGCTTCGGCGTGAGGTCCGGGCCCGCCGTCTGCGAGCCGAGCATGGTTACTGGAGCGCGGCTGCCAGCGCGTCGACGACGCGCTGCGCCTGTGCGCCGTCCTCGTCGAAATCCGGATTGAAGTCGGCGATGCTCGCACCCACGAGCGCCTCGGAGGCCAAGAGTGGCCGCACGAGCGCCTCGAACGACTCCCAGTCGAGCCCGCGCGACTGCGGGTAGCTGACCGCCGGCAGCGCCGCCTCGTCGAGAGCATCGAGGTCGAGGTGGAGCCACACCGGCCCGCTGTTGCCCAGCGTGCGCGCCCAGCGCCCGCCTACCTCTGCCGGGCCCGTTGCCGCGATCTCCTCAGCGGACATGCGGCCGATCGTGCCTGGGACACGCTCGAGCTCGAGCGCCAAGTCCGGGTGCATGGAGGCCGGCCGATGCCCGAGAATCACGACGTCGTCAGGCTCCACGAGCGGAACCTGCCCGCCCAGGTCCACGAGCCCTGGCGGCCCGTGCCCGGTGAGCATCGCCAGCTCCATGTCCGCCGCCTCGCCTGTGGGCGAGGAGCTTCCGTCGAGATAGTCCGCGTGACGGTCCACGAACCAGAGGCCGGCGCGCCCCACCGCGTCGCGGACACCTGCGACTGCCCCAGGAGCAGGGTGCAGTCCCCGCCGAGGACGAGAGGGCGTCCGCCACGTCTCAACGTGTCGGCCACCGCTTCGCGCAACGCCTGCGAGGACGCGCACAGGTCGGCGAAGGCGATGACCCCCGTCTCCGGGTCGCGCTCCGGGTCCCCCAACGGTGGCGCTACGTCGCCGAGATCGGGTGCCCCGAACACCGCGGGTAAGCCGGCGGTGCGCAACGCGTCGGGCGCGTGCTCTTCCCCACGGCCGGTGCCGGAGGAGTCGAAGGGGGCGCCGAGCACGACCCACACATGCCGGACCCTACGCCGACCCGACTTTCGGGTGTGACTACGAAGAGCCTTGTCCCGGTAGGCAGGGACCCGGATCGCTGACGCTCAAAGTCCGAACTCGTTGCTGGAGTCGGCGAGGGAGGCCAACCATGGTTCTCGTGGTCGAGGACGATGGCTCGCCGCCCCCATCCGCTCACGCGGCGGGGATAGGCTCTGAGGCAACCGACGCCGACGAGGGAGAAAGTGGCGAAGACAGTGGAAGTGCCTGCCCGCGAGGGGCGGGCAGTGTGTCTCGACGCCGGGCAGCGTGCCCGCATCGTCGATGTTGAGGGGGGTCAGGTCGCGGACGTGTTCGCGTTCTGCCGGGACGACGTCTCCGAGTACCACAGCGCGGAGCACACCCGCGTCCACAACAGCCGGCTGTTCCCGGCGGTGGGGGAGCACTTCGTCACGAACTGGCGGCGGCCCATCCTCCTCTTCGTCGAGGACGAGACACCGGGCGTGCACGACATGCTCTGCGCCGCCTGTGACCCGGCCCGCTACGCGGGGCTGGGCGTCGAGGGCTGGCACGCTTCCTGCCAGGAGAACCTCCAGCAGGCGATGGCCTCCGCCGGCATCGACCACGTCGAGGTGCCGCAACCGATCAACCTGTTCATGGACACCCCGCCGCTGCCCGACGGCACGATCGATTGGGGGCCCACGCCGACGAGCGCCGGGCAGGGCGTCACTCTGCGCGCCGAGCTCGACCTGTTCCTCGTCGTCTCGGCGTGCCCGCAGGACATTCTCACGATCGACGACCGTGCTTTGAGCCCGATCGCGATCGATCTGCTCGACGCGTGAAGGATCCGGTTGGCGGGTCGTCATCGTGAACCGAGCTGCAGGCGCAAGATTGAAAGGGTTTTCGGGATCTATCCAATAGAACACACGGAATCCGTCCAGTCGGGATTCCAGTCCGATAGAGGGGTGAAGCCGCTGCGCCTCTTGCTCGTCGATGACGATCCGGGACTCCGGGCCCTCCTCAGGGCCACGTTCGAGGTCGTCGACATGGAGGTCACCGAGGCAGAGAGTGCCGAGGAGGCTGCCGCGCACCTGGAGCGCGACCGTCCGAACGTGGTCGTGCTCGACGTCAAGATGCCCGGACAGGGCGGGCTCGTCTTCTGTCGTCAGCTGAAGGACGATCCTGCCACTTCCGAGATCCAGGTCGTTCTCCTCACCGGCTCGAACGGCTCCGGTGACATCGACTGGCGGGCCTCCGGCGCCGACGCCTTCCTCCTGAAGCCGTTCAGCCCGCTCGAGCTGCTCGCGATCGTCGAGCGCTTGGCGGGCGGGCTCTACGGCGTGCCGTTCAGGGCGACGAAGAAGCGCGCGCCGGAGGAGCAGCTGCTCCTCTACGCGCGCGACCTTCGTCATCTGCTCGAGATCGAGCGGGGACAGCGGCTCCTCTTGCAGAACGCCTACCAGGAGACGGTGGCGGCCCTCGCCAGCGCGCTCGAGACGAAGGACACCGGGACGCGAGCCCATTCCCAGCGGGTCCAGCGCTACGCCATCTCGCTTGCGTCGCGGATCGACGGGTCGCTGGCCTCCGACCAGAGCGCGTCGTACGGATTCCTCCTGCACGACGTCGGCAAGATCGGGATTCCCGACGAGATCCTGCAGAAGCCCGGGCCTCTGACGGCGGAGGAGCGCCGCCTGATCCAGACGCACACCTCGCTCGGAGAGCAGATGCTCGGCGGCGTGGCCTTTCTCCAGGGCACCGGGCTCAGGGTCGTTCGCCACCACCACGAGCGCTGGGACGGCAGCGGCTATCCGGACCGGCTGGCGGGCGAGCAGATCCCGCTCGGCGCTCGAATCTTTGCCGTTGCGGATGCACTCGACGCGATGACGAGCGACCGGCCCTACCGTCCGGCGCAGCCGTGGTCGTCCGCACGCGAGGAGATCGTCTCGCAGGCGGAGCGTCAGTTCGACCCGGATGTCGTCGACGCCTTCCGCGCCGTCGAGGGCGAGCTCCGCGAGGTTCAGCGCGAGTTTGCCCCACTCCCGGCTTAGGGCGTCTCCGCTTCGACGAGGACTTCGAGCCGGGCCAGATCGGCGCGGAGCTTCTTCTGCGTTTCACGGGCCACGAGGCCGCCGAGGAGCCGCGCAGCGAGGAGGGAGTACTCGCTCTCGACGGTCACCGTCAGCCGGGTCCCGGTCTCGACGGGCTCGAGGACGTAGGACGTCCTGGCCGTGAAGCCCTTCCCCTCCATCCGCGCCTCGACGTAGCGGTCCGGCTCGAGCGCCGTCAGCTCGCCGTCGAGCTTCCATTCCCTGCCGCGGATGACCATGACCTGGCGGGATCGGGCGCCCACGTGCGCGCTCTCCCCGCCCACGGCCTCGAAAGTCGTGAGGCCGTTGACCCACTGCTGCAGCCGCTCCGGCTCGGTCAGGTAGGGGAACACGGCTGCGGGCGCGCGCGCGATCTCGATCGTGTGCTCGTTCCTGGGCACCGGGCCGCGACTCTATCCTCCTCCGCATGGACTTCGAGCTCTCGGCCGAGCAGCGTGAGATCCAGGCGCTCGCGCGGGAGTTCGCGGAGGCCGAGATCGTCCCGAACGCGGCGGAGTGGGACCGCGAGCACCGCTTCCCGAGCGAGCTCTTCGGGAAGCTCGGCCTCCTCGGGCTGATGGGCGTCTGCGTTCCCGAGGAGCTCGGCGGAGCGGGCGCCGACTTCCTCGCCTACGTCCTAGTGCTCGAGGAGCTGTCGCGCGCCGACGCGGGTGTGGGGGTGACGGTGGCGGTCCACACGAGCGCCGCGACGCTCCCGATCGTCAAGTTCGGGACGAATGACCAGCGAGAGCGGCTCGTGCCACGGCTTGCGAGCGGTGAGGCGCTGGGTGCGTTCGCGCTGACCGAGTCGGAGGCAGGCTCGGACGCGGGGGCGCTCCGCACCCGTGCCGAGCCCGACGGGAAGGACTGGCGTCTGACCGGCCGCAAGCAGTGGACGACGAACGGCGGCCACGCGGGCACGATCCTGGTCTTCGCGCGTACCGAGGCCGGAGTCTCGTGCTTCGTCGTCGACGGGACCGCGGAGGGCCTCGAGGCGAGCGGTGAGGCGGAGAAGCTCGGGCTGCACTCGAGCTCGACGGTGGACCTCGTCCTCGACGGAGTTCGGGTCGAGGCGGAAAGCCTTCTGGGCGAGGAAGGGCGCGGGATGCCGATTGCGCTCGCCACGCTCGACGGCGGCCGGATCGGGATCGCGGCGCAGGCCGTCGGGATCGCCCAGGCGGCGTTCGACGTTGCGAAGGCGTACGCTCTCGAGCGGCGCCAGTTCGGAAGGCGCATCGCAGAC
Source organism: Gaiellaceae bacterium (assembly GCA_050998925.1). Taxonomy (GTDB): domain Bacteria; phylum Actinomycetota; class Thermoleophilia; order Gaiellales; family Gaiellaceae; genus DASQGA01. The sequence continues at coordinate 7,256 of JBPCPR010000300.1, read as the reverse complement.
TTCCAAGCGATCCAGTGGAAGCTCGCCGACATGGCGACGGAGATCGACGCAGCCCGGCTTCTCACCTGGCGCGCCGCTTCGCTCCGTGACCTCGGCCAGCCGCACGGCGAGGCGGGGGCGAAGGCGAAGCTGTTCGCCTCGGCAGTCGCGCGGCGCCAGACGGGGGAGGCGATCCAGGTCCTCGGCGGCTACGGGTACACGCGCGATTTTCCCGTCGAGCGCTACTACCGCGACGCGAAGATCACGGAGATCTACGAGGGCACGAGCGAGATCCAGCGGCTCGTGATCGCGCGATCGATCCTGGGGCTGGCCGAGCGCGCCGAGCCCGTCCGAACGTGAGCCGCAAACGTGAGGAGCCGGTTCGGCTCGACCGGATCTACACACGCGGGGGCGACCGAGGGGAGACAAGCCTCGGGGATGGGAGCCGGGTCTCGAAGACCGACCCGCGGATCGAAGCCTACGGCACGGTCGACGAGCTGAACTCTGCGCTCGGCTTTGCGCTCGCCGGTGACCTTCCGGCGGCGTCCCGGCAGTGGCTCGAGGGGATCCAGAACGAGCTCTTCGACCTGGGAGCCGACCTGTCGGTCCCGTTCGGGGACGAGGCGAAGGAGCGACTGAGGATCACCCAGGAACAGGTCGATCGCCTCGAGGAGCTTTGCGACCGCGCGAACGAGGGCCTGAAGCCGCTCCGGAGCTTCGTCTTGCCGGGCGGGACGGATGCTGCGGCGCGGCTCCACCTGGCGCGAACCGTATGCCGCCGGGCGGAGCGCCTCGCGGTCGGCCTCGCGGCGGTCGGAACCGTGAACCCGCTCGCGATCGCCTACTTGAACCGGCTTTCAGACCTCCTGTTCATCCTCGCGCGGGACGCCAATGCAGGCTCGGCCGAGCCGCTCTGGCAGCCCGGCGGCTCGCCCTAGCGCAGAACGCTGCCTGCGCGGCGACCTCGGAGGACGAAGGAGAGGAGCGAGCGTGCCTTGTAGCCGGCGGCGGCGGAACCGAGGCCGAGCATGGCGAGCAGAAGCACGGTTCCAATCGTCTTCCTGCTGGAGTCGTCCGGCTTCGCAGCGACGGCCGAGACTGCGGGGCCGGTTGATGGCTCGGTCGCGGCCTCCGGGCCCGAGGCGAACGCCTCGCCGGGGGCGGGCTCGAGAGGTGTTTCACTGTCTCGGTCGGAAAAGGTCTCGCCTTCCGGCGCGGAACCGGCGGTCAGCTCGGCAGCGGGCGGATCGCCGTCACCGTAGAGCGAGCCGCCGAGCGACGCTGAGCCGCCTTCTTCGGTCTCGCCGGTCGACGTGGGAGTGTTCTGCGTCTCGATTCGGATCGGAACGCGTGCCGTTACCGTCTTTTCATCGGGCCCGACTGCGGTCACGAACAGCGTGTAGCGGCTCTTCCGAAGCGCCTCGGTCGGAATGTCGAGCTTCAGGAGGGTCGTGCCGGCGTTGAGCGCGGAACGCCAGGCGAAGAGCTCCTCGCTGCCGTCCAGGAGAGAGGTCCGCACCCACGCTCCCAGCGACAGGTCGACGTTCACGTGGATGATCTTGTGGGTCGATTGCGTCACGACGCGCAGGCTGGAGACGCGGAGGTCGAGAACCGAGTCGGACGCGCCAGCCCCGGAGGAAACGACGAGCGGAACCGCAGTGCCCACCCGCGCGACCGCCGGGCCGGCCGCCCTGATGACTCGGCCCTTCGGCATCGCCGGGGACCGCTTCGCCATCATCTTGCCCTGCCTGAAGCCGCGCTTCGCGAGCGCCTGCTTGGCGGCCTTGACCGTTAGCTTCTTGAGCGCCGGCAGGACTTTCAGCGCGTAGCTCGGTGCGCTCGCGTTCCCGGCTTCGTCCTCGGCCTGGATCTGGAAGGCTCGAAGGTCGCCGGCCTTGACGCCGTTCATGACCGCCTGTCGCTGGGTCGCCGGGTAGACGGCCGCCCGCGCGCCGGCGACGAGGAGGACGTATCTCGGTGCGACGCCGCTGTCGTCGGTGACGGAGCCCCAGCGCAACGTCAGCTTTCGGTTCTTGAGGGAGCCCGAGAAGCCCGGGGGCGTGCCCGGCGCCTGCACGTCGGCCGGCGGCCCGGACGGCGCAGTGTTCACGATCTGAACGCCCGCGCGGACGTCGGCAGCGCTGTTCCCCACCGAATCGGAGGCGGTTGCGCGAAGGTCGTAGGTTCCGTTGGCGAGGCTGTTCGTCGCAAAGGACGCGCTCCAGGGCGGAGCGCTGTCCGTAGCAAGATCAGTCCAGGCTGGGGCGCCGGTGGCCCGGTAGGCGAAGACGACTGCGACGGCGTCAGTTGCGGTCGCGGTCAGGTTGACCGTTCCGCTCAGCGTTGCGCCGGGATCCGCGAGAGTCACGGTCGGCGCGGTGCCGTCGACGGTGACCGTGACGGCAGCACTCACGCTCGTGTTCCCAGCGAGGTCGTCGACGGACGCGCGCAGCTCGTAATCGCCGTCAGGCAGGCCGGCCGTGCTCCACGAGGCTGCGTACGGGGCCGAGGTGTCCTCGGCGAGGGCGGTCCAGCCCGGAGCGCCGACGGCGCGGAACTCCACCCTGACGCCTGCAACGCCGGAGCCGCCCGTATCGGACGCGGCCGCCTGGACGGATACGACGCCGCCCACAGTCGCGCCGCCGGCGGGCGCGGTCAGCGACCCGGACGGGGCGGTGTTGTCGACGCGGACGTTCCTGGCCGGGCTCGTGCCGGTGTTGCCCGGCCCGTCGAGGGCGACCGCACGGAGCTCGTACAGACCGTCGGGCGTCGAGGTCGTGTCGAAATCGGTTGTGAAGGGCGCGGTGGCATCCGTGCCGAGCGAGGCCCAGGCGCAGGCGCCGGACGGGCGGCGCTCGAACGTCACCTGCGGGGTGTCGCACGAGGAGAGGGCCGCGAGGAGGATTGTGCCCCGCACGTCCGTGCCCGGATCGTCGAGCGTGACGGCCGGAGCCTCGTTGTCGACCGTGACCGTCACGACGACGCTCGTGGTCGTGTTCCCTGCAGCGTCGGCCGCGACGGCGATGAGCTCGTAGGTGCCGTCGGCGCCCCCGGTCGAGTCCCAGGCCCCCGTGTACGGGCTCGACGTGTCCGTCGAGATGGTCGAGTAGGTGCCACCGGCGGGGCGGGCCCTGAAGCTGACCGATGCGAGACCGGAGCCCGAGTCGGCCGCGTTCGCCGCCACGGGAACGGAGCCGGAGACAATGCCGGCGTCGACAGGCGCCGTCAGGGCGACCGTCGGGGCCGTGTTGTCGATCGTCTTGCCGGCCAGCACCGAGGCGGTCGCGTTCGAGGCGCCGTCCGTCACCACGAAGCGGAGGTCGTGGTCGCCGTCCGAGAGCGCCGTAGTGTCCCAGTCGGCCGTGAACGGCGCTGCCAGGTCGGTGGAGATCGTCGTCCAGGTGCCGCTGCCCGCAGGAGCGGATTGGAAGGCAACGGAGGCTACGCCGGACGACGGGTCGGTCGTCGTCGCGGAGAGCGCCACCGTGCCGCGCAGGTCGTCGCCGGGGTCGGTGGGCGAGAGGCCCGGCGCGCTCGCGTCGATTCGCACGGTCGCGGTGCGCCAGGACTCGACGTTTCCTGCTCCGTCGCTCGACCGGTACGAGATCGTGTGCACGCCGTCGTTCGAGCCGTCGGCCGGGGCTGCGACGCTGACGGAGGTTCCGGGCAGCGTCGTGCCCGCATCGACCCTGTACTCGGTCGAAGCGATGCCCGAGCCGCCGGCGTCCGTCGGCGCCAGGCTGACGAGGACCGGAGCCGAGCTCCAGCCTGCGGGCGCATCGTCGGTCGTGACCGGCGGGGATGTATCCACCTTGACCACGTTGAGGGAGGTGTAGGTCGTGACGTTTCCGGCGTTGTCGGCGACCCGGTAGCGGTAGCGGTAGCAGGTGCCGCTCGCGACCGTGGTGTCGGGAGCGGACACGCTCGTCCATGTGCTGGTAAAAGCGCCACAGCTACCTGCGGCGAAGGCGATCCCGTCGCGCTCTAGCGTGCCCGAGGTCAGGTCGATGCCGGAGCCGGAGTCCGTGCCTGCGTCGGTCGCGACCGCCACCGAGCCGTCGCCGTCGTAGCCGTCGGCGTAGGTGACCGAGCCGCCCGCGGGGGCCGTCCGGTCGATCGTCACGTTCCCGATGTCGGCGCCGGAGTTGTTCGCCTGGTCCGTGACCGCGGCGCGAAGCGCCCGGTTCCCGTCCACATCGACGCTCCACGGGGCGGAGTACGGCGGAGCGGAGTCTGTGCCGAGCGAAACCCAGGAGCCGGCAGCGCAGTTCGCGCTCGAGTTCGAGCAGCGGAAGAACTCGACCTGTGCGATGTCGCCGGCGGGGCTCGTGGCGGTGACCGTGAACGGATCCGGCGCGGCTGCGTTGACGTAGCCCGAGGGCGCCGTGATGGAGACCGTGGGTGCGTTGTTGTCGACCCGCCGGTTGACCACCGCCGCCGAGGTCGACTGGTTCCCGGCGTTGTCGGTGACGATGACGCGCAGGTCGTAGAGGCCGTCCGAGACCGCGGTCGTGTCGAAGGCAGCCGGGATGGCGCTCCAGGTCCCCGCTCCCGCGGGCGAGTACTCATAGGCGCGCGAGGCAACACCGGAGCCGCCCGGGTCGGAAGCGGTCGAGCTGAGCGTGACCGTCCCGCTCAGGTTGGCGCCCGGGTCGTCCATGGAGGCAGTCGGAGCGTTGTTGTCGACCCGCCGGTTGACCACCGCCGCCGAGGTCGACTGGTTGCCGGCGTTGTCGGTGACGATGACGCGCAGGTCGTAGAGGCCGTCCGAGACCGCGGCCGTGTCAAAGGAGGCCGAGTAGGGCGAGGTCGCGTCCGTGTCGATCGTCGTCCAGGTGCCGCCCCCTGCAGGCGCGCGCTGGAAGGCGAGCGAAGCCACGCCCGAGCCGCCCGGATCGGAGCCCGAGCCGGTCAGCGTCACGGTCCCGCGCAGGTGAGCGCTGGGATCGTCCTGGCTGCCAACGGGCGCAAGCCGTTCGATCGTCACGTCCTCCGTGTCCGTGGCGGTGTTCGAGCCGAGATCGGTGGCGACCGCGCGGAGCGCACGATTCCCGTTGCCGTCGAGGCTCCACAGGGCCGAATAGGGGGAGGTCGCGTCAGCCCCGAGCGAGATCCACGCGCCCGAGGCGCAGCCTGCGGACGCGTTCGAGCAGCGGAAGAACTCGACTTGGTCGATGTCGATGTCGGGGCTCGTGGCGGTGACCGTGAACGGATCCGGCGCGGCCGCGTTCACGAAGCCCGACGGGGCGGTGATCGAGACGCTCGGCGCGTTGTTGTCGACGACGACGCTTACCGTCGCGGAGGTCTGCATGTTCCCGGCCACGTCGGTGGTGACGGCGCGCACGGCGTAGCCGCCGTCGGCGAGCGCGCTCGTCGCCCAGTCGACGGAGTAGGGAGCGCTCGGATCGGTGTCGATCGTCACCCACGTTCCTGCCCCGGCAGGCGAGCGCTGGAACGCCACCTGCTGGACGCCCGAGCCGGTGTCGGCGGAGTCGGACGAGACCGCGGTGAGACCGTTGACGACGGCGCCGGCGGCGGGTGCCGTGATCGACCCGGTCGGGCGGGTGTTTTCGACCCGGCGATTCGCGACGACGGCGGAGAGCGTCGTGTTGCCGGCGACGTCGGTCGCGACGGAGCGGAGATCGTAGAGCCCGTCCGAGACCCCCGTCGTCACGAAGGACACCAAGTAAAGCGAGCTCGTGTCCACGTCGATCGTCGTCCAGGTGCCGCCGCCTGTGGGCGAGCGCTGGAAGGTGAGCGAGGCGACTCCCGAGCCGCCGGGGTCTCCGGCGGCTCCCGTCAGCGAGACGGTGCCGCGGAGAGTGGGGCCGGGATCGTCCAGGGATGCGCTAGGAGCGGTGTTGTCGACCTCGACCGTGACGCTCCCGGAGGTGAAGGAGTTGCCGGCCGCGTCGGTCGTCACCGCGCGGAGGTCGTAGTCGCCGTCCGTGACTCCGCCGGTCGCCCAGTCGACCGAGTACGAGGGGCTCGCGTCAGTGTCGATCGTCGTCCACGTCCCGGCTCCTGCCGGGGAGCGCTGGAAGACGACCTGGGCGACGCCCGAGACCGAGTCGGCCGAGCTCGACGCGACGGCGACGGTCCCGGCCAGCGAGGCGCCGCCGGCGGGCGCGGTCAGAGAGCCGGTCGGGTCGCTGTTGTCGACCGTGACCGTCTGCTTGGCGGAATCGAGCGCGTTGCCGGCAGCATCGGTCGCGCGCGCGAGCAGCTGGTAGTCGCCGTCCGCAGGCTGCGAGCTCCAGTTCACCGGGTACGAAGGGCCCGTCGAGCTGGAGCCGACAAGCGTCGAAGGGCTGCACGACGTCCCGGCGCAGCGGTAGTAGGCGACGGTCGCGATGCCGGACGTCGCGTCGGCTGCGCTTCCGGAGAGGACCTGGCCGTTCCGGATCGGGGCGGGGAGCGCGTCGAGGGTGGCGGAGCTCGGGTTCGCGGCATCGATCCGGATCTGGGAGGCGCCGGTCTGCATGGCCTCCGCGTTCCCGACCCGGTCGACCGAGAAGTACTTGACCGTGTAGATGCCGTCGGCGGTGAGCGGAATCGACGTGCCTTGCGCCGAGCTCGTGTCCGGCGTCGAGCCGTCCGTCGTGTAGTACGTCGTCGCGACGCCCGCGCCCGAGTCCGACGGTGTCAGCGTCACCGTTTGCGCGGACGTCTTCCAGCCCGAGCCGATCGAGGCCGTGTCGTCACCCGTCGAAGGCGCGCCCGAGTCAGCGACGAGCCCGAAGCTCGTTCCCCCGCCGGTCGCGCCGGCGTTGTTGGTCGCCGTGACGGCGCCCGCGGGCGAGCCCGAGGTCGTGTTCGACCACGCGTAGGTCTCCGAGTACGGGGAGTTCGCGTCGTTCCCGCCACCGCCCGAGACTCCAGTGACTGCAGGGAAGGAGACGTGCTTGACGCCGGTCTCCGGGTCCGATGCCGTCGCCGTGACCGTGAACGACCCGCCGTTCGCGCCGGGCCGGTAGTAGACGTCCGTGCCTGAGACGTGCTGGTCGGGGTCGGCCGGGCTCTCGGCGAGCGAGAGTGACGGCGCGGTTGGGTTCGAGGTGTCGACCTTGGCGGCCGCCGTCACAGCAGACGCCGCGGACTGGTTGCCCACGTTGTCCGAGAGCGTGTAGCGGTAGCGGTAGCACTTGCCGCTCGCGACCGTCGTGTCGGCGCCGCCCGAGAGGGTGACCGCCGTCCAGGCGCCCGTCCAACTCGTGCAGCCATCGGCGGCGAGGTCGCCGGACTCGCGCTCGACCACCCTCGAGGCAGTGTCGATC
>JBPCPR010000276.1:0-4342 GCA_050998925.1 Gaiellaceae bacterium | reverse complement strand
CAGATCCTCGTGTTACCTCGGAACGGCAGGGTTCACGCGTGCGGCCGCGCGAATTGTCGCCCGAACGAGCTGAGCCCCGGAGCCGCACAGGCCTCCGGCGCTCGATGCTCTAAACTGAAGCGTCCTTGGCGAGCCCGCGGCTGACCATGTAGCCGACCGTCAGGATCGTCAGGTAGAGCCACGCACGGTTCGCGTTGAACACGTCCCCGCTCGTCCCCGTGCCGCTGTCGCCCTCGCCGATGACCTGGGCCGCGATCAGGATCCCGGCGAACGTGACCAGGTAGGCAAGTAACTCCGTGGTCTTGATCGCCGCCTTGGTCTCGTCGTAGAACCGAATGATCGTGCGCTGCGCCGGCGCAGTGTCGTAGCCCTCGCCGACCCCTCTGTCGGTCACGTCTCTCGTTGCCACTTTCAACCCCCCGTATTGAGTGTCGAGTGGGACGTACATGGCCGGGCAATCCGGGGGGAAACCTTCAGCGAGGCTACGGGCTTCTAGCTGGGCTTGGCGGTCATCGCCCAGATCGCCACGACGTAGGCGGCAACGAGGAGAAGCGTGAGGACCGCGGCAATCCGCGCGAGCCTCCCACCGCCCGGCGGCTCGCGGCGCGCCTTCCGCGAGGCCAGTCCCGCCAGGATCGTCGAGACGAGAAGCAGGAGCAGGCCGGCGTCAGCGGTGATGTATCCGATACCGATCCAGGCCGCCTCGTCCGGGATGTTCTCCTTGGAGTTGATCCACTCGGCGCCCACGCGCACGAGGACGTACGGGGGGATCGCCGCGGTCAGAAGCGTCCGGAACCCGAGGCGAACGAGGCGGGGCGAGTCGCCGCGCCAGGCGAGCAGGAGCAGCGCCGCCACGGTCACGAGCGCCCCGACGAGGAGCATCGCGCCCGCGACGTGGAGGAGCAGGGGGAAGTTCCAGTCGTCCGGCCTGACGAGCGCGATCGTCATGCGCCCGGCTTGTAGATCATGACGACGAGCAGGGCGGCAATCGCGAGCGCCATGACGGAATGGACGACGAGCGCTCGCTGGCTCCGGATCGAGCCCGCGCGCTCACCGGGCCCGGCGTCGGCTCCGAAGGCGCGGCGAAAGCCGACTGCCACCCGCGTGCCCGCGGCCGCCGCGATCACCCAGAGGACGAGCGCGGCGACGATCCACCCGTCCCAGAGCTCGTAGCCCTCGACATAGACGGCGAGCCAGATCCCGAAGACCAGCGTGCCCGCGCCCCCGATGTCCCAGAGCCTGCTCCCGAGCTTCGTCATCCGCAGGAACGGCGCTGCGTCCGCCACGCCGTCCGAGCGCCAGGACGCGGCCAGGATCGCACTGAGCAGGACGACGGCGGCCACGGCCGCGAAAGCAGCCAGGACGTGGAGGAAGAGCAGCCAGTCGTACAGGGTCACAGGGGCACTCTAGAACGCTGCCCCGGCGAAGCGCTACGCGGTAGTGGAGGCGACTTCCTTCCGTGCCTGGCGCTCGGGGGTGATCCGCACGACGTTCCAGGCGAGCCCCAGGCGCTCGAGAGTGGCGATGAAGATCCCGCCCGGGTCGATCTCCCACCGTTTTAGCCCGTGGAAGGCCGAGGTGGGGAAGGCGTGGTGGTTGTGGTGCCAGGCCTCACCGAAAGAGAGGATCGAGAGCCAGAAGACGTTCCGGGACTCGTCCTCGCACCGGAACCGGCGCCTGCCCCAGAGATGGCAGATCGAGTTGATCGAGAACGTCACATGGTGCAGCAGGAAGATCCGCACGAACCCGCCCCACAGAAGCGCGGTGAACCCTCCCCAGAGCGTCCCGGTCAGGAGATACCCGGCGCCGAAGGGGACGAGCAGCGACACGAGGACGAGCCAGGGGAAGGTCCGGTCGACGATGCGCATGCCGCGGTCGGCCATCAGATCTGGGGCGTAGCGACGCGTGTCCGCCCGACCTTCCTCCACGAAGAGCCAGCCGACGTGCGCGTGGAAGAGGCCTTTCAGGACCGCGACCGGCCGCGCTCCCTCGGCGAGGTGCGGCGAGTGCGGATCGCCTTCCTTGTCGGAGAACTGATGATGCTTGCGATGATCCGAGACCCAGGCGAGCACGGGTCCCTCGACCGCCATCGAGCCGAGGGCTGCGAGCGCGTAGCGGATGCCGCTGTACGTCTTGAACGAGCGGTGCGTGAGCAGGCGGTGGAATCCGACGGTGATCCCGAGACCCGTCAGGAGGTAGCCGACCGTGAGGATGGCGATGTCCGTCCAGCCAACGGCCGTGTTCCAGAGCAGCACGACAGCGGCCAGAAAGCCCAGGAAGGGCACGACGACCCCTCCGAGATTCGCAAGCAGGTGCGCTCGGGTCACGAGCTGGTTGATCGGTAGTTGGCGGGTAATCGTCGATCGAGCATGTACAACCCCTTCGTTTCCCGGCTGGGCCCGGTTCGGAACGTTGGACCCTCGGGCGCGGCGGATGGTTGCAATCCGCCCTAGGGCCGGCGAGCTCGATAGCCGTCCGGACGAGTTCGAGCGAAAGCGACTGTAGGCTCCCGCGATGCGTGCCGTCCGCTGCTGGTGCGACGAGCTCGTCGTTGCCGACGACGACGAGCAGCTTGTCGCGGCGCTCCGCGATCACGTCGCCGAAGCCCACCCGGACGAGCCTCGCTCGGACGAGGACGTCCGAGCGCGCGTGGAGTCGGAGGCGTACGACCCGCCCGACCGTCCTCCCTGGGCCTATTGAGCTCCGCTAGAGGTCCAGAGCCTCGCTGACGATGCGCTCCTGCTCGAGCATGTGCGCGGTCGGATAGCCCTCACTCGGGCTCGCCCGCCAGGCCCGGCCGCAGTAACGCAGGTCCACCTCTGCCGGGAGCCCTTCCTCCAGGCGATGCCGAACGGCGCGCCAGGCTCCCATGTTCTGCGGCTCCTCCTGCACCCACAGCACCTCGCGAAGGTTCGGGTAGCGCGAGAGAAGCTCGTCGTACTGAGCGACCGGGAACGGATACAGCTGCTCGAGGCGGGCGACCGCGACCTGCTCCGCGCCCTCCAGCTCCTCGTGGCCGACGATGTCGTAGTAGATCTTCCCGGTGCAGAAGACGAGGCGCTGCGTCTGGCGGCGCGCCTCCTCGTCCAGCCGCGGGTCGTCGAGCAGAGGGCGGAAGGACCCCTCGGTGAGGTCCGCGGCCGTAGAGGTCGCCTGCTTCAGCCGGAGCAGGCTCTTCGGGGTGAAGAGGATGAGCGGGCGCGCCTTGGGATGGAGGGCCTGGCGGCGGAGCACGTGAAAGTACTGAGCGGCCGTCGTCGCGTTGACGATCCGGATGTTCTCCTGGGCCGCCATCTGCATGAAGCGCTCGAGCCGCGCACTCGAGTGCTCGGGCCCATTTCCTTCGTAGCCGTGGGGAAGCAGCAGAGTCAGCCGCGACGTCTGACCCCACTTCGAGAGTCCCGAGACGACGAACTGGTCGACGATCACCTGCGCCGCGTTCACAAAGTCCCCGAACTGAGCCTCCCAGAGGACAAGAGCATTGGGGGTCGCGACCGCGTAGCCGTACTCGAAGCCGAGCGCGCCCACCTCGGAGAGAGGCGAGTTGTAGACCTCGATCGGAGCCTCGGCGCCCGAGAGGTGCTGGATCGGCGTCCAGGTCCCTCCCGTCTCGATGTCGTGCAGCACGAGGTGGCGGTGTGCGAACGTGCCCCGCTCCGTGTCCTGGCCGGTCAGCCGCACCGGAGTCCCGTCGCGGGCCAGGGTTGCGATGGCGAACGCCTCGGCCTGCGCCCAGTCGATCCCGCCCTCATCGCCGAGCGTCTCCAGCCGGCGCTCGAGCTGCTTCGCAAGCTTGGGGTGGACCGTGAAGCCGTCCGGGACGGCGAGCAGTTCACGGTTCAGCTCCTCGAGCGTCTCGAGCGAGATCCGGGTGTCCGGCTGCTCGCTGCCGACGCGTCCGGGGCGCCGCTCTTTCGGCGGCACGCCGCCGCCCGCCTCGAGCGTCTCGCGGAGCTGCTCGTGCGCGGCCTTCATCCTGGCCTGGACCTCCTCCACGAGACCGTCGGCCTCCGCCTGGGTGACCACGCCGGCCTCGACCAGCACGCCCGCGTACTGCTCGCGCACGGTCGGATGGCTCTCGATCGTCTCGTACATGAGCGGCTGGGTGTAGGCGGGCTCGTCGCCCTCGTTGTGCCCGAAGCGCCGGTAGCCCACGAGGTCGACGACGATGTCGTGGCCGAACTCCGCGCGGAAGGCCATCGCGAGCCTGATCGCGTGCACCGCGCCCTCCGCGTCGTCGGCGTTCACGTGCACGATCGGGATGTCGAAGCCCTTGGCCAGATCGCTCGAGTAGCGGGTCGAGCGGCCCTCGGACGGGTCGGTCGTGAACCCGAGCTGGTTG
>JBPCPR010000261.1:0-9538 GCA_050998925.1 Gaiellaceae bacterium | reverse complement strand
AACTGGGCTCGACGGCGAAGAGACAGGGAAGTTCGGGGGAGCCGGGGCGGTCTCAGCGGGTGCCGCCCCCTGAGTGGGGGCGCCCGCTGCGTGGGCGGCAGCATGGCTCTGCCCGCCTTCAGGCTCTGCGGCCGCCACCGGGGCTTCCGTTGCCTGATCCGGGGCCGGCTCTGTTTGGTTCGCCGCAGGACTCGCAGAGGACGCGGGTTCGGCGTCGGCCTCGACTTCCGCACCGGCCTCGGCCCCCGAGGCCCGGGGTGGCAGGAAGCTCTCGGGATTCACGTAGCCGCTTTCGTCCGAGGCCTGACGAATACCCAGGTGCACGTAGGGCTCGGCCAACTCGCTCGTCCCGCTCGACCCGAGCGTGCCCACCCGATCGCCCTCGCCGACGGAAGCGCCCTTGGCCGTTGCGATGGATCCGAGATGCAGGAGCGTCACCGCAAGGCCGTCGGAGGTTCGAATCGTCACCGTCCGGCCGCCGCCGGGCACCGTGCCGGCAAACGTGACGCTGCCCGCCGCAGGGGCGAGCACGGGCTCTCCCGCGGACCCGCCGACGTCGACTCCGCGATGCTGACCCGCGGCGTACGGGTCGTCGTTGTAGCGGAAGTGCTGCAATACAGGCCCGCTCGCAGGCCAGGTCCAGGCGTGCGCGGGCGACGCGCCGGCCATGAACGCGAGGAGGGCTGGCAGCAGCAGGCTGTGCTTGCCCATGCTGTCTCCTCCGTTGTCTTGGTCGTCAACAAGCGGCAGGGTAGCACCGTCCGGATCGGTTGTCAAGATAGGCGACATGACCGATGTCGTCCGACTCAGATACGCGCGGCTGTACGGTGTGATCCTGTGGCTGGGCTTCGCGAGAAAGCGCCGCTTGGCGCCTCCGCCGAATGACGGCGGCGCCACTCCTGATCCTCGGCGTCCGCAGGTCCGGGACCACGTTGCTTCGGGTGATGCTCGACCGACATCCGGCGCTCGCGGTGCCGGACGAGTCCTACTTCATCCCGCAGCTTGCGGACAGACACGGAGGCGGGATCGACCCGGTTGCGTTCGTGGACGACTTGCGGCGCATCCCGACCCTGCTCGAGTGGGGGGTCGACGCGGAGGACGTCCGCCGCCGCCTCCGGCCGGGCGTGCGGGTCGGCGACGCGATCGGGGCTGTCTACGAGAGTTACGCGGCTGCCCGCGGGAAGTCGCGCTGGGGCGACAAGACGCCGATGTACATGCGGCACCTACCGCTCCTCGAGCACCTTTTCCCGGAGGCCAGGTACGTCCACCTGGTCCGGGACGGTCGCGATGCCGCCGTGTCGTTCCTGCAGATGCCGGACGGTGTCGTCACGAAGACGTGGGCGCACCCGAAGACCGTCGCCGACTTCGCCTGTCAGTGGCGAACCGAGGTCGAGGCGGCGCGGGCCCTGGGCGATCGAGTGGGGACCAGCCGCTACCTGGAGGTGCGCTACGAGGTTCTCGTCGAGAGTCCGGAACGGTATCTGGAGCGAATCAGCGAGTTCGCGGGCCTTGCCTACGACCCTGCGATGCTCGGCTACGCGGGCGAGGTCGACCTGACCGGCAAGCCGCACCAGCAGAGCCTCGGCCGCCCGCCCACACCTGGCCTCCGGAACTGGCGGCGAGACCTTCTCGAGGAGGACGTCCGGAGCTTCGAGGCCGTGGCCGGCGAGCTGCTGCAAATGCTCGGCTACGAGCTCGCGACCTCGGGGAAGCCGACCGCGGCCTCGAGGGCGAAGCTCGCCTCCTACCGCGCCCGCACGGCTGCCTACAGAGCGGTCAGCTACGGGCTTCGGCGCTCGCCTCTCTGGCGCTCGCGGCACCCCGTGCTCGGGTAGACGGCACGCACGTCGCCGGCAGCGGTGCTGGCCGGAGCCCACCCTCTCGGCAGTCTTCAGGATGACCACACGAGCCCATCGGGAAGGTGCGATGGCTGTTCGTGGAGATTCGACTGAGCGAGTGGCTCCGGCAAGGTCGCGCGGTCAGGCGACGCCCTTGCTCTGCTGGCCCGCCACCGCCGGGCGTCCGAGTCCGGTCGGGCCTGCCGCCGCCGGGCTCGGCGCACCGGCGCCGAGGGGAGCGAGGAGCGCCGCGGCTGCGGCGAGCGTCCCCCACATGAGCGGATCCTCGAAGAACCCGCTGTAGAAGAGCGAATGGACGACGAGGACGAGGAACGCCGCGCCGAGCGCGAGCCCGACCGCGTGGTCACGGCGGCGATAAGTGCGGGTGAGCGTCACCGCAGCGCCTGCGAGAAATGCGAGGTATGCGAGCACGCCGAGGACGCCGAGCTCTGCCGTGACGGTGAGCGGCGTCGTATGCGAGGGCTTGGCGACCCGATCGCCCGTGGCCCGCGCGAGCTCCCGGCTCTCGCGTGCCTCGGCGCCGATCCCCACGCCCACGAGTGGATGCTCCCGGATGAGGTCGACGGCGTTCTCGACGAGATCCGACCTCCCGCTCGTGAGTCGCCGCAGGCTGTCGTCCTTCCCCGTGGCCACGAGCATCGGGACCGCCAGAAGGACGAGCGCCAGCGTCGTAGCCAGGACGACTCGCCGGCCGCGCGGGTCGGCGGCAGCGAGGCTCACGGCGAGGACTCCCGCTGCGAGAGCCACCATGCTCGATTGCGAGTAGGAGAAGTAGAGGCCGGCCCAGAGGAAGGCGACCAGAGCGCTCCCGGCGAGCAGACCGATCCGCCCCAGCCAGAGGGCGGCGACGAGTACGACGATCGCGAGCACGAGATGACGCCCGTAGATGCTCGGATCCTTGAAGACTGAGGTAACGCGGAAGAAGGTGGTGTACGCGTTGCCCACCTCGAGATCCGGAGCGAAGAACAGGTCACCGCTTCTGAGCTGCCAGAGCCCGACAGCGGTGAACGCGCAGGCAAGCGACACGAGGGAGGCCGCAAGCGCGCGCGGAGTCCAGGGCTCGAAGGGTGAGCGCCCCACGACGGCTGCCAGGGCCGAGAAGGGAAGCAGGAAGAAGACGAGGGCGATCGTGCCGTTGCGAGTGTCGGACGACCAGGTGAGGGAGATCGCCGCGAGCAGGGCGAACGCGGCTGCCGGGCCGGCGAAGAAGAGCGGGATCGGCTTCAGGTCCGCTCCGGCGAGAACCCGGACGACGAACGCCAGGGCGGCGGCTGCCAGCACGAAATAGAGCGGAAAGAGAAGCAGGACGTCGTCTCCCCCGATGCCGACGGGAATGCGGAAGGGCGCCGCCACGAGGAGCGCGACCGGTGCCCAGGCGGGAAAGCGGTTAAAGGCGAAGCTGGCCGCGAGCAGGGCGCTTGCGCCGAGTGCGACGACGGCGAGTCGGGGCGCAGAGGAGAACGCCGGCTCGAGGTCTTCCCGCGTCACGAGCGAGAGCCCGAGCAGGATCTCGGCGGCGGCGAGCACCGCGAGCCCCGGGACGACGACCCACCGGCTTCGGCCGAGGAGAGCTGCGGCCGCGGCAACCCCGCCGAGGGCGGCGACGAGCTCCACCAGGGCACCCTCGATCGCCATCCGCAGAACTGTAGATGGTCGATCGATGATTCCCCCACCCACGGACGCCGGCCTCGTCCGCGCGGGCGCGAGATCTACCGACCAACGATTCGGTCGGCGGCTGGAGCGTCCGATCTGCGGTCCAGTGCCGCCTGGCGGCACCGTGGCTCATGGTGAATCGAGTTCTTGGAGCGCTGGTAGAGTCGAGCCGCTATGGGCCCGGACAGAGAGCCTGCGCGGGGCCAGCCGCGCCCGCTCACAGATCTCGAGGCCGAGCGAGAGGTGAGCCTGGCCGGCGTCGGCCAGACGGTTCTCCGACGCTGGTGGTTGGTCGCGGCCGCCGTCGCGATCGGAGCCGTGCTCGGCTACTTGCTCTCGCTCGGAGGAGGGAGCGTCTTCCAGGCCAGGGCGACGGTCTACCCGGGAAACCAGCTCTCGCCCTCCGGGAACCAGGCGATCCAGGGGCCCGCGACGAACCCCGCCACCATGGGCCAGGTGGCGCGAAGCGACGAGGTCGTGCAGGACGTTGCCCGCGAGGTGGGAATCGATCCCGGCCGGCTCCGCCGCGGGATCTCGACGAAGCAGATCGGCGCCACGCAGACCCGGACGACCCCGACCGCTGTACAGCTCGTCGAGATCGGGGTTCGGGGCCCCTGGCGGGCCGAGAGCGCCGAGGCGGCGAACCTCATCGCTGAAACGGTGGTCGAGCGAACGTCTGGCTACGTCGACGTGAAGATCGACGCGCAGGAGGAGCTCCTCGCGGGCCAGACCCGGGAGCTCGCGCAGATCGAGCGCCGGATCGACGCCTACAACACGGCGGTTAGCTCGAGTCAGGAGCTCTCGCAGGTCGAGCGGCTGATCCTGAGCACCCAGCTGAGCCTCTTCGAGCAGCAGCGTGGCCAGCTTCTGGAGCGGCAGGCGGAGACGCGGCAGCTTCTGGAGCTGGCCCGCCAGGTCGAACGCGGACGAGTCCTGACGGAGGCTGTCGCTACCAAGGTGCCGGCCCGGAGCCCGAAGAGCTCGGTCGTGGCGGGCGGCGTCATCGGCCTCCTCGTCGGCACGGCACTGGCCCTTCTCTGGGCGCCACTGGTCGCGTCGCGCCGCACCCCGGCCTAGACCGGTGGTCGACGGCAAGCGCGTCGCCGTGGTCGTCCCTGCTTACGACGAGGAGGCGCTGATCTCGTCCACGGTCTCCTCGATCCCCGCGTTCGTTGACCGGATCTTCGTGGTCGACGACGGCTCGACGGACGGGACCGCGGAGCGGGCTCGCGGCGCCGACTCGCGCGTCGAGGTGATCGCCCACGAGCGGAACGAGGGTGTCGGGGCGGCCATCGTCACTGGCTACCGGCGGGCGATCGTCGAGGAGATCGACGTCACCGGTGTGATGGCGGCCGACGGCCAGATGGATCCCGACGACCTCGAGACGCTCGTCACCGCGGTCGGCAGGGGCGAGTGCGACTATGCCAAGGCCAACAGGCTCTTCACCGGACAGGCGTGGACGCTCATTCCCCGCACCAGGTACATCGGGAACGCGATCCTCTCCTTCCTGACCAAGATCGCGTCCGGCTACTGGCACGTCGCCGACTCGCAGTCCGGCTACACGGCCGTGAACCTGGAGACGCTCAAGCTGCTCGACCTCGAGCGCATCTACCGCCGCTACGGCTTCCCGAACGACATCCTCGTGCATCTGAACGTCTGGAACCGGCGAGTCCGTGACTATCCCTCGCGGCCGATCTACGGCATCGGCGAGCGAAGTGGCATCCGCCTGAGCCGCGTCGTGCCGACGATCGCGTGGCTCCTGGTGAAAGGGTTCTTCTGGCGCCTGAAGGAGAAGTACGTGATCCGGGACTTCCACCCGCTCGTCCTCTTCTACTCGCTCGGCTTTCTCTTCGTGGGCGTCGGGCTCGTCCTCGGGATCGTCGAGACGGCTCTACGCATCGCAGGGAACGACATCACGGTCGCGACGATCGTCCTCGTGGCGCTGCTCGTGATCTCGGGAACGCAGCTCCTCCTCTTCGCCATGTGGTTCGACATGGAGTCCAACAAGGACCTCAGGTGAGATCGCCTGGAGCGCGCGTGGGCGCCAGGTGGTAGCGAGGCTCGCGAGCTCCACTCTGTCCGCCGAGCGGCGAAGCTGGGTCGCCGCGGCGCTGGCCGGCTCCGCGATCTTCGTCGTCGCCTGGTCCCTGCTCCACGTCTGGCATTGGGGCGGCTACCAGATCATCGACACGCCGGTCTACCAGCGGTATGGGGATGCCGTCGTCGCCGGCCAGGTGCCCTACCGCGACTTCGGCCTCGAGTACCCGCCCGGGGCGCTGCCCGCCTTCGTGGTGCCTGCGCTCTTCCCGTCGGGGGCCTACCGGGGTGCTTTCGAAGCGCTCATGCTGGCGTGCGGGCTCGCCATGGTGGTGCTCGTCGCGCGTGCCGCGGCCGCACTGGGCGCGACCGGAATCCGCCTCTACGCGCCGCCGGTTCTCGTGGGAGCGGCCCCGCTCGCGCTCGGGACGGTCGTTCTCACCCGGTTCGACCTGTGGCCCGCCGCGCTCACGGCCGCCGCGCTGACGGCGCTCCTCACCGGCCGCGACCGCGTCGGTGCCGGCCTGCTCGGCCTAGCGACCGCGGCCAAGTTCTACCCGGCCGTGCTGCTTCCTCTGGCGCTCGTCTGGACGCTGCGACGCCACGGTCGGCGCGGGGCGTTCGTTGCGTTCGGAGTCTTCGCGGCCGTTGCTCTCGCCGTCGTCCTCCCGTTCGCCGTCCTGGCTCCTCACGGCGTCGCCTCGAGTCTCGCGCGCCACGCGGGGCGCCCGCTCCAGATCGAGAGCCTCGGGGCCGCGCTGCTCCTGGCCGGGAACCTGCTCGAGCTCTACGACCCCAGGGTCGTCTTCAGCGACGGCTCCCAGAACCTCGACGGCCGGTTGGCGGAGACTCTGGCCGCCGCCCAGACGGCTCTCCAGGGGCTCGCTCTCGTCGTCGTCTGGATCCTCTTCGCGCGCTCGCGCCCGACGGGGACGGCACTCGTCGCAGCCTCTGCCTCGGCCGTGACCGCGTTCGTGGCTTTCGGCAAGGTTCTCTCGCCCCAGTTCCTCATCTGGCTCATCCCGCTCGTCCCCCTGATCGCGGTGGGGAGCGGAATCGCTGCGCCGGCCCTCTTTGCGACGTCGCTCGTCCTGACGCAGCTCTGGTTTCCGTCCAGGTACTGGGACGTCGTCCGCCTGGAGCCCGTCGGCTGGCTCGTCCTCCTGCGCGATCTCGTGCTCGTCGCACTGCTCGCCGTGCTCCTGCGGGCTCTGGCGAGGGCCCGCGCCACGGCTCGAACTGCGTAGCTACCCGTCGGAGGTCTTCTTCGGGGAGTTCTCGCCGCGGAAGGCGACCAGGAGGCCGGCCAGGGAGAAGTAGTAGTGCCTGTTGGTGGCGATTCCGATCCCGTAGGCACCGGCGTTGTAGGACCACACGCGCTTGCCGTCCGCGACCCGCAGGGCGTGGCTCTTGTTCCCGCCGGTGAAGAAGACGAGGTTCCCGACGACGAGGGCCGCTGCGTGAATGCCACCACCGACGCTTCGACTCCAGATCGTGGCGCCGTCGGTGGCCCGCAGGGCGCGCATGCTGCCGTCGTAGGTGCCGACGAAGACGCGGCCGTATGCGAGCGTCGGCGTGGCGTACCCGTACTGGCCGAACTGGCGCGTCCAGACGACGCGGCCGGTCCTGGCCGAGAAGGCGACGACCTTGCCCGCCCGGGAGGTCGTGTAGACGCGCTTGCCGTCGGTGGAGGGGCTCGCGTAGAAGCTCTCGAAGCGCAGCGCGTCTCGCTTCACGTACGTGCTCCAGAGCTTCCGGCCGTCGTCCCGGCGCAGTGCGAAGACCGCGCCCGTGTAGGTGGAGATGAAGAGGCTGTTGCCCCAGATCGACGGGCTCGAGTTCATGCGGCCGCCGGTGTCGAAGGCCCAGCGGATCTCGCCCGTTCGGACGTTCACGGCGAACACCCGACCGTCGGTCGACGCGAAGTAGGCGGTGCCGTCGATCGCAACCGGAGAGGACTCGACCTTCCCCTGGGTCTGGACGCGCCAGAGCTTCTTCCCGTCCGAGCGGCGGAGTCCGGTGACGCTCCCGTCATGGGCGCTGACGATCAGGACCGGGCCGGCGATGGCGGGAGTCGATGCGTGCAAGGGGCCTGTATTGCGCGACCAGATGATCTCGCGGGTCGCAGCGTTGACGGCGATGGTGTCGCCTTCGTCGAGGTTCACGTAGAGCCGGCCGTCGCAGAAGCTCGGCGGATACTCCATGAGGCCGCCCATGCCGCGGGCCCAGACGGTGGGACGAACCGGTTTTCCGAGGTGGATATCCGGCCGCGAGTTCATCCGTTGCGGGTTCCCTCCGTACTCGGTCCAGCAGGGCCCTTCCTTTGGTTTCTTCGGCTCCGGCTCCTTCTCGGTCGAGGTCGGTTGCGTCGCCTCGGTCGTCGTCTCCGGCTCTGCAGCCGTGTCGCTCGCAGTCGAGACGGAGACCCCCTGCAGGTCCGTATCCAGGCCGCCAGAGGGCTGGTCGTTCAGCCGAACCACAGCCGCAACGGCGATGCCCGCTGCGAGGAGGACGACCGCGGCCGCGATGAGGAGGATCCTTCTGCGCATCGGAGAAGCGTGGGGAGGCCGGGCGCCAGACCTCTACCCGCCCAGTATGCCTACGGCTCCGGCCGGGCCTAGCGGCTGGCGAGCACCCAGGGTTCTCGCAGCGCCGTCACCGTCCAGCCGGACGTGTCGAGCCGGTCCGCACGTGGTTGCCGGAGGACGACCCGCCGGAGACCGAGCGCGGCCGCGCGCTCGAGGGCGTCCTCCGTCGGCAGATAGGCCACCTCACGGTCGAGGCTGTCCCCGAAGAGCGGATAGGACCAGTCCGCTCTGTTCAGCACGACGCCGAGGGGGCCAGCCGGCGAGCCGCCCTTGACGCTCTCGACCAGCGCCCGCTGCGAGTCGTTGTAGAGCGCCTGCGCGTCGGCGCGTGGGAGCGACCAGACGGCTGGCCGCCCGAAGAGCCCAACGGGCTTGTAGATGTCGTTCAGATGCACGAAGAGAACCGTCACGGCGGCGATTCCTGCCGTCGCGGCGGCGACCGAGCGTCGCCGGTAGAGGGGCGCGGCGAGCGCGAGCGAGAGCGCCGCCGGCGCGATCAGGAACCGGCCGATGGACTGGTTGTACGGGTAGGAGAGCGCGATCGCGAGGATGAAGAGCGGCAGCGCCAGTGCGAGGGCGCCGTGCACGCGGTCGGTGCGGCGGCGTGCCCAGGCGACCAGGATCCACGCCGTGACGGGGAGGACGAGGAGCACGCCGAGCGGGCCGAAGTACGTGTTGTCGTAGATGTCGGCGCGGGTATTGGGCTCGAACGTGAACGGCCTCGCCGTCGACTCGGGAGGATTCGCGGGGATTCGAAGCACGTCGAACACGGCGCGGCCCATGTCGCCGCCTGCCTCCCGAAGGGTGGCCGGAAGCCCGTAGCCGGAGAAGTCGACGAAGTCGTAGGTGATGCGAGCGGCGCTCGAGATCGACCCGGACACCGTCCGGTCGACCGGAGGAGGTGGGATCTGCTCGTGGTTTCCGAGCGGCTTGCCGCTGTCTGCGATGTTCAGGGCATAGCCGAGCGAGCCGACCACCGCGAACGAGAGCGCGCCCGCGAGAGCGAACGTCGCGAGCTGCCGCCGCGATTTCTGGGCCGCAAGGGCGATGAGGACGAGGGGCACGAGCGCGTAGAACGCGGTCAGCTTCGTTCCGAGCGCGAGCCCGACCGCCAGCCCCGCCCACCAGGGAGCGAGGCGCTCGGGAACCAGCAGGAAGTAGGCGGCGCAGACGAGGAGCGACGCGACCGCCAGGTCGTTCTTCGTGTAGACGGCCTGGAGCGCGACCGCCGAAAGCGTGCCCGTGAGGAGCGCGGAGAAGAGGGCGGGAGCACGCGCCGCGCCGAGCCGGCGGGCGATTCCGTAGACGGCCAGGAGCAGCGCGCCCTGCGCGGCTAGCTGGGGGAGCGTGGCGAACGTGTCGCTCCCGGACAGGGCCAGGGCGTAGAGGAGCTGAAAGTCC
>JBPCPR010000254.1:0-2692 GCA_050998925.1 Gaiellaceae bacterium | reverse complement strand
GATCTCCTCCTCGCGAAGCTCGGCGGTGAGACCCGTTCCGAGGTCGGAGGCGCGTTCGACCGGGTCGAGCCTCCCGCCCGCGTCGGGGATCTCTCCCAGGCTCTCCTCGCGCTCGTGACCGAAGCGGGGTGTGTTCCCCAGGGAAATCCCGATCGCCTGCCTAGCGTGCGCGCGCAGGCGTGGCTTCGCTACTCCCTTGCGGGTGCGAAGGGGCTGGCGGCGGGTGACTACGAGTGCGTGCACGGGGGCTTCGACGTCTCGCGCGCGAACGAGGATCCGAACCGGCTCGTCCCTCTGGACACCGTGAACGGCCTCGTCGGCGAGGGCCGAATCGGCCGGCTGCATGACTTCTTCTATACGACGACCGGGAACGGCACGCCGGTTTCGACCTCGACCGAGTTCGGCCGTGAGATCGCGCGCGAGCTTCGGGATGCTGGCGTCGAGGCCGTGCTCCTGTCGGGAACCTGAGGGACGGGTACGCGCTGCGGTGCAGTGCTCGCGAAGGAGATCGAGCGGGAGGGGATACCGACGGTGTTCGTGACCTCTCTGCCCACGATCTCGGCCATGATCGGCGTCAACCGAACGCTTCGCGGCCCGGCCATCACGCACCCGTTCGGCCTCGACGAGAAGGAGCGTCGCCAGATCGTCGAGCGGGCGCTCCAGATGCTCGAGACAGAGGTCGAGCCGACGACCGTGTGGGAGGTGGTTCCTTGAGGACCAACGGGTTGAGGGGCGTCACTCTTGACGCGCGTGTACTTCGGGTCCCGACCCGCCCCCCTGCTCACGCGCGAGCGTACCGCTCGAAGACGCGCGCGTGGCGCACGGAATGTGCCTTTGGCGTCACAGGACGGGAGCTCCCGATCACGTGAGCGGCGCCGCGATTCACGGGTGTTCGCTCGTGCTCGCGCACGCCCCCGACCTCGTGCAGCATGGGTCGAAACCGGCACGCGAGCTCGCGGCGACGCAGGACGGCCTGCTCGATCGGATTGCCGGCGCCCTCCGCACCTATGACGACGCACTCGCCTACGCTCCGAACCAGGCCTTCGTCGGAAACCTGCGCCCCGAGGAGCTCTGGGACGTAGAGCGACCGCGCTGGCGTCACCCCGTGAGCCCGAGCCGCGAAGGCCCATACGGGGTGATCCTCGACGAGGAGGAGCTCTACCGGCGCATGGCCGGGGCCGATGCGTTCCAGCTCTTTCGGCTGAACGGCGAGGAGGCGGGAGCCGGCACCCTGCCGCTTGCTCTCCGCGGCCGGCTCGCCGGCTCGATGCTGCGCGCCCACGAGCTCGACGAGAGCCTCTCGGCCAGCGTCCTCCTCGAAAATCTCGCCTGCAAGGCGACCGGGACTCTGGCCCTCGAGCACCTCCTCCGCCAGACCGGCTTTCCGTCTGAAGAGGTCGAGTACGCGCTCGGTTGCGGCGAGGAGGCCGTCGGCGACCGCTACCAGCGCGGCGGCGGAAACCTCGGGAAGGCGATCGCCGAGCAGGCCGGGTGCCCGAATGCGTCCGGCGCTGACATCAAGGCGTTCTGTGCGGGGCCTGTCCACGCGATCGTCGCTGCCGCAGCACTAGTCTCGGCTGGAGTCTTCGGCCACGTCGCGGTGGTTGCAGGCGGATCGCTGGCCAAGCTCGGGATGAAGTTCTCGGGGGCCCTGAAGAACGATGTCCCGGTTCTCGAGGACGTCCTCGCGGGGCTCGCGATCCTGGTCGGGCCGCCAGGAGACGGCGCTCCCGTCGTTCGGCTCGATGCCGTTGGCCGCCATCGGATCGGCTCCGGCTCGGCCCAGCAGGCCGTCCTGGAGGATCTCGTCGTCGAGCCACTCAGTCGGCTCGGCCGGGGCATCCTCGACGTCGACCGCCATGCAACGGAGCTCCACGACCCGGAGATCACGGAGCCGGCAGGCGCCGGAAACGTCCCGAACCGGAACTACAAGCTGATCGGCGCGCTCGCGGTCAAGCGCGGGGAGCTTCCGCGAGCTGAACTCGAGAGCTTTGAGCGCAGCCACGGGCTGCCCGGGTACGCGCCGACCCAGGGGCACGTGGCCTCGGCTGTCCCGTACCTTCCGCACGCGCTCACGGCGCTTCGGACCGGCGACATCGGCTCTGCGATGCTGGTTGCGAAGGGCTCGCTGTTCCTCGGCCGGATGACCGAGCTGGCTGACGGGATGTCCGTTCTGCTCGAACCTGGGAAGGAGTGATCGATGGTCGAAGCAACCCCTGAGACGTTCAAGGACCTGACGCGCGAGGGAAGCGTCCTCGTCGACTTCTGGGGGCCGCGGTGCCAGCCGTGCCTGCAGATGATGCCGACCGTGGAGCGCCTCGAGCAGGAGTCGGCCGGCGCCGTCAAGGTGGTGAAGGTGAACGCGAGCGAGAATCGAGATGTGTGCCGCGAGCTCCGCGTCTTCGGTCTGCCTACGTACGTTCTCCTGCGCGACGGCGAGGAGCTCGAGCGGCTGTCGGGAGACGTGTCGAAGGAAGACATCGAGAAAGCGTTCGCAACGCTTGGGAACGGAGGTGAGGCAGCATGAAGCTCGAGGGCAAGAAAGTGATCGCGCTGGGCGAGCGGGACGGCGTCCCGGGCCCGGCCATCGCCGATGCGGTCAGGTCGGCCGGCGCGGAGGTCGTCTTCGTCGAGACGGAATGCTTCGTCTGAACGGCGGCCGGCGCCATGGACCCCGAGAACCAGGATCGCA
>JBPCPR010000189.1:0-5241 GCA_050998925.1 Gaiellaceae bacterium | reverse complement strand
CTTGTGGCCGTCCGCGATGACCGAGTCGGCCCTCTCGACCGCGGCTGCGAGCTCGGCCGTCCGCGGGCTCACTCGGGCAAACAGGCCGAAGGCGCCGTCGACATGGAGCCAGGCTCCGTACCGCTCGGCCAGATCCGCGACGGCGTCGATCGGATCGAAATCGCCGGCGTTCACCTCGCCCGCGTTCGCGATCACGATCGCCGGCGCGCCCCCGAGCTTCTCGAGCTCTCGCTCGAGCGCGGCCAGGTCGAGCCGGCCGGCATCATCACTCGCGAGCACGCGCACCGCTCCGCGGCCGAGCACGAGCATTCCGAGCGCCGTGTAGGCCGTGGCGTGCACGTAGCCGCTCGAGAAGACGGGGACAGGGGGGAGCCCGGTCAGGCCGCCGACGTCCACGTCGGTCCTGTGCCGCTCGCCCCACCAGCGTCGCGCGGCCGCGAGCGCCACGAAGTTCGCCATCGTTGCCCCGGTCGTCAGCACGCCACCCCAGCTCTCCGGCAGGCCGAAGAGATCTTCGAGCCAGGCGATCGAGACGCGCTCGAGCTCGGCCGAGAGCGGCGACTCGACCCAGGCGAAGCCGTTCTGGTCGAGCGCAGACGTGAGCCAGTCTGCTCCCAGAGCCGCCGGCGTGACGCCGCCGGTGACGAAGTGGAAAATGCGCGGGCCCGAGGACGCGACCGAGGCCTCGATTCCCTCGTCGAGGAGCTCCCGGAGCGCCGCGAGCGCACCCTCGCCCTCCTCCGGGAGCGGGCCTCCGAGCGAGCGGGCCGCCGCCTCCGTTCCGGCCGTGAGGAGCGGACGCTCGTCCAGCCCGTCGAGATACCGTCGTACCTCGGTTGCGACGAGCGAGAGGACGTCGTCGAGCTCGCCGGCGTGCACGGATCTAGAGCTCCCCGATCCGGCGGCAGATCTCCACATGGAAAGCAGTCGCATAGCCGAGGTCGTCCACGTGGAGCCGCTCGTCCTTGTTGTGGAACCCGGTGGCACGAACCTCCTCGGGCGTGTGCCGCGAGGGCCAGAAGCCGTAGGCGGCGGTGCCGAAGCTCTGGCGGAGGTAGTGCGAGTCGGTGAAGCCGGCGGAGAGCACGGGGAGCAGGGTCGCGCCCGGATCGCGCTCGTCCAGGAAGCGCTGGCAGAGGCCGTAGAGCGGCGAGGCGATCGAGGCGATCGTGCCGCCGCTGGGCGGCTCCGGAAACTCGAGCTCGTAGGGAAGGTCGCTCCCGAGCGCGAGACGGAGCTCGGCCTCGAGGTCCGCGGCCATCATGCCGGGAAGGACGCGGCAGTCGCATTCGACGCTCGCGCGGCCTGGCATCCCGTTCCGCGCGCTCGAGCCCCGGAGCCGGGTCGGGGCGATCGTGATCCCGAGCAGCGCCGGCAGCTCGTGCGGGAAGCCGGGATGGAGCGCTGACGCTCGCGCCACCGCCTCCTCGACGTCGCCGTCGAAGGGGCCGACGAGGGCTTCGAGCATCGCCCGGGTCTCCGGCATGACGTGACGCTGGGTCCGGTGTGCCGCGAGGCGCTCGATCAGCGTGGCGAGCCTGGGGACCGCGTTCGCGCCCGCAGTCGGCATGGAAGCATGGCCAGCCTCGCCGAGTGCCGTGACGAGCACCGGGAGCGTCGCCTTCTCGCCGACCACGATCGGCACGACGACGCGCCCGTCGGCCAGGACGAGCCGCTCGCCGCCGCCCTCGTTCAGGGCGTAGTCGGTGCGGAGGTCCGGCCGCTCTCCGACCAACCAGACCAGGCCGACCTCCTCGGTGCCGTCCTCCTCGTCGGCCTCGGCGATGTAGAGGAGATCGCCGCGCGGGCGGTGGCCCGAGCGAGCCAGCGCCGCCATTGCAACGGCTCTCGTGGCGGTCTCGTTCTTCATGTCGACGGCACCGCGCCCCCAGACGTACCCATCGCCGTCCACGTGCCCCTCGAAGGGCGGATGCTTCCAGTCCTGTGCGTCTGCCGGGACGACGTCGGTGTGGCCGAGGAGGGCCAGGCTCGGCCCCTCGCCCGTGCCCGGGATCCGGGCGATCAGGTTGGCGCGCTCGGGGTCCCGCGCGACGAGCTCGCACTCGATCCCGCTCGCCTCGAGGTACTCCTTGAGCACGAGCGCGGCCGGAGTCTCCCGGCCGGGCGGGTTCGACGTGTCGACGCGGATCAGGTCGCGGAGCAGGCCGAGCGACTCGTCGCGGAGCTCACGCTCTGTCAAACGCTACCCCAGTCGACGTCGACGATCTCGGGCAACTCGACGCCGAGCGCGCGCCCGAAGATGCCGCCGTTTCGGGAGACGTAGAGGCGGTTCCGGGCGCCGTAGAGCACATTGTCGGGATTCTCCCCGATGACGAGCGCCTTGCCGGTGGGAAGCCCCGACCCGCGCTCGGTCCACGTCGTTCCGGCGTCGTGGGAGACCATCAGCGGCGGCCGCCGCTCGAGGGCCAGGACGATGGTCGACCCGGCGGCGTCGACGTCCACGAAGTGATCCCGTGCCCAGCCGGGCACGAGGTGGAGCGGCCGCTCGCGCTCGACCGCGTCGCCCGCCCGCCGGTCGACCAGCTCGTCCTCCTCCGCGGACTCGCCGATCTCGACGGCGTAGACGGCGTCTTCACAGCCGGCGAGGGCAATCACAGGGTCCGGGCGGGAGTCTAGCTTCGGACGGGAGCCGTTCGCTGCCGCTGCTTGGGGCGCCCGTTCGGCAGGGCGACGGCCTCGAGCAGCGCGTCCTCGCGCGTGGCCGTGTCCGGCTTGAAGGACTTCCAGGCGACGATGTGCTGCAAATTCCGCTCGCTCCCGAGCGTCGCCAGGATGGAGCGGGTCACACTCGGCTTTCCTGCCGGCGCGTCGAGAAGCCACTCGAACTGCACGCGGAACGTCTTTCCGTCGGCAGTGGGCGCCTCGCACGCGAAGGCGTCCAGGAGGTCGGTGGCGGTGCGGACGCCGTAGCGCCGCAGCGTCGTTCGGTCCTCGTCGCTCGTGTGGAGGTAGAGCAGGGACTGGTCGACCCAGTCGACGAGACGCTCCACGGGAATCCGGGTGTTCAGCATCACGTCCACGAGGTCCGCGGTCGCGAGGTTTTGCATGGCCTCGATCCCCTCCTCGAGCAGCCGCGATTCGTACCAGATGTTCAGACCGTCGAGCTTGCTGAGGGGATGGTCCGACCGGAGTGTCGGCACGACGATTCCGAGCGGCTTCTTCACGAGGAGCTGGAGTGCGTGCCAGCCGACCGTCGGGAAGACCCCGATCGTGAAGGCGAGTGCCGAGCGCTGCGCCTGCGACGCCAGGTCCTGGAGCAGCGGATCGATCGTCCAGACGAGGAGCGCCACGATGATGATCCGCATCGTGGCGCTCACGTAGGCGGTCGCCTTCAAGTCGTTCTGGAAGAAGCGCCGGACGATCATCTGGAGGATGTAGAAGTAGGCGCCGAGGAACGCGAACGCGATCGTCTCGCGCGGGAGCGACGGCAGCCCGGCCAGCTCGAAGTCCGCGGGCGTGATGGACTTGTGGAAGATCGTCTCGGGGGAGGCGACGAAGACCCACCCGATCGCGATCAGGAGGGTGGCGGCGCCCACCTGGAGCTTGTGGGCGGCGCGGAGCGACACGACGGCCGGCTCCTTGCTGTGCCTGCCGTGGGCCGTCTGGAGCGGGCCGAAGAGGTCTTCGAACTTCCGGCGGTAGATGTTTCGCTGGTCGATCGCCTCGAGCCGATCCCGGCCCGCTACGGTCTTCAGGGCCACTCGCCGGGCGCGGCGCCAGGGCTCGACATAGCGAGTCAGCTCCGGCGGCTCGGGAGATGGGCATAGTCGTCCACGTGGAGCTGGAAGAGGTTCAGCACGTACTCCTTCCAGACCGTTCGCGTCCGCCGCGAGCTGAACTGGACGTACAGCACCGCCGGGAGGAGCGAGAAGTAGAGGACCGCGAAGAGCTTCAGGACGAGCACCTGATCCTCCGCGGTCAGGTAGATCGACGCGAGCAGGACGGCCCCGACGAGGATGAAGAAGACCGCGAAGTCGCCGGCGAGCTTCGCCCCCTGGCTCGAGAGGCCCCTGCGGACGGCCGGAAGCTTCGCGGCGAGCACCCAGACCGCCGTCACCAGGGCCGCGATCGCCGCCGTCACGATCCAGCGGGTCGAGTCGGAGTGCAGGCTCCGCCAGACGATCGCGAAGTACAGGATCGCGCCGATGACGAGGAAGCCGAGGAGCGGCGCGTCGGGCTCGGGCTGAGCGGGACTCGTCTGCTCGGGCGTGTCTCTGGAAGCTTCTGCGGCCATCGTTCCTCCCGGGTCGCAGAGCCGAGACTCCCAGTCCTACGCCATCGAGCTCCTCGTGTCAAGTAGTGCTGCGATCCGCTCTGCTGCCCGGCCGAGCGCCTCCTCCGTGAAGAGAAACGGCTTCGCGTTCACGAGATTTCGAACCGGGCCGTCGAGCTGATCCGACCCGCTCGCGCCGTTCAGCGCGTACCGAAGCGGGATCTCGTGGCTGACGAGCAGCACGTGCCGGTGGGGAGCTGCCAGCACTCGCGCGAATCCCTCGGCATACCGTCTGGCCGCGTCGTTCAGGCTCTCGCCGCCCGGAAAGCGGTCGTCGCGGGTATGCGCCCGCTTCCACGCACGGTAGACCTCGATCGACTTGCCCTCGAGCTCGCCCACGTCGATGTCGTCGAGCAGGGACTCCTCGTGGAGCTCGACGTCCCGCCCCGCGAGCGCGATCTCGGCCGTCTCCCTCGTGCGGGCGAAGCGCGTGTGATAGCAGGCGTCGAGCGGAATGTTCGCCACCTGAAGGCCGAGGAGCGTCGCCTCTTCGCGACCGCGCTCGGTCAGGCCCACCGGGACGGACGGATCGCCGTTGACGAGCGAGAGCTCGTTCAGCGTCGACTCGGCGTGACGGGCGATGACGAAGAGGCGCATGGCTCGAATCAGATCACGAAGTGCTCTTCCCGGACCTCGCCGCGAGCGAACCGCTCCAGCGAGAAGGGCGAGAGGTCGAGGCTCGGCTCGCGCCCGGCGACGAGCTCCGCGATGTGCTCGCCGACCGCAGGGGCCTGCTGGAAGCCGTGCCCGGAGAAGCCGGTCGCGTAGAGGAAGCCCTGCGGGTCGGCCGCCGCCCCCACGATCGCGTTGTGATCAGGGCTGAGCTCGTAGAAACCGCTCCAACTGGCCTGCACCGGCAGCTCCGCGAGGAGCGGCAGCCGGTGCGTCGCGTGCTCGGCGATGCCGTCAAGCGTCTCCTCGCGGCCGCCGAAGACGAGGCCCGGGCC
>JBPCPR010000180.1:0-3983 GCA_050998925.1 Gaiellaceae bacterium | reverse complement strand
CCTTGGACGACACTTATCAGGAGCTTGAGCGTCTGTTCGGCGAGGATGGCTCGGCCCGTGCCCAACAGAGTCACGCTCAGGGCATCGATCTCATCCAGAAAATTGTTCTTCACGAGCATATCGACTGCGAATTCACAAGACTCGATGGATATCTTTTCGTGTCCCCCGGGGAACCGCTGGACGAATTAGAGGGAGAACTCAACGCCGCCCGCCGGGCCGGCCTGCGCGGGGTCGAGCGGGTCGAGCGGGCTCCCGGCGAGCGCTTCCGCCGCCGGCCACAGTGCGCCCAGAGCTCCGACCACCACCGTCTTGCCCTTGCGGTCGCGGAGGACGTACACGCGGCCGCTCCAGTCTCCGAGCTCGAGCCCGAAGTGCGCGAGCACGCGGTTCAGGAGCCGGACCCGGAAGACGCGCTCCCGCCGGCCGGACTCGCGCTCCGCCCAGTGACTGGTGAGCAGGACGCCGCAGAGAGCGCACATGGTGCTTGCTTTCTAGCATGCGGCCGCACTACGTTCACATCCCCATCCGAACAGGAGGAGGAAGCGATGGCCAAGGAGATCTTCTGCGCCTACGGCGTCGACGTCGACGCCGTGGCCGGCTGGCTCGGATCCTACGGCGGCGAGGACTCGCCGGACGACATCTCCCGTGGGCTCTTCGCCGGCGAGGTCGGCACCCCGCGGCTGCTCGACCTGTTCGCTAAGCACGAGCTCACGACTACCTGGGTCATCCCTGGCCACTCGATCGAGACGTTCCCCGACGAGACGCGCATGGTCGCCGAGGCCGGCCACGAGATCGGCATGCACGGCTACTCTCACGAGAACCCGATCTCCATGACGCCGGAGCAGGAGGAAGACGTCCTCGTCAAGTGCATCGGCCTGATCGAGGAGGTCTGGGGCCGGCGCCCGACCGGCTACGTCGCTCCGTGGTGGGAGTTCTCCCGCGTCACGAACGAGCTCCTCCTCGAGCACGGCATCAAGTACGACCACTCGCTCATGCACAAAGACTTCCACCCCTACTACGTGCGCGTGGGCGACTCCTGGACGAAGATCGACTACTCGAAGCAGGCAGCCGAGTGGATGAAGCCGCTCGAGCGCGGCGAGGAGACCGACCTCGTCGAGATCCCCGCGAGCTGGTACCTCGACGACCTGCCGCCGATGATGTTCATCAAGACGGCACCGAACAGCCACGGATTCGTGAACCCCCGGGACATCGAGCAGCTCTGGCTGGATCAGTTCGACTGGGTCTACCGCGAGCACGATTACGCCGTCTTCACGATGACGATCCACCCCGACGTGAGCGGCCGGCCACAAGTCCTGGCCATGCACGAGCGGATCATCGAGCACCTGAACGGGCACGACGGCGTCCGCTGGGCGACCTTCGACGAGATCGCAGACGACTTCAGCCGCAGGAGCCCGCGCGGGAGCTGACGAACGACGAGTTCTCTGCGCGGTCAGCGGGTGGCTCCGATCAGGACGCCGCCGGCGACGACGAGGACGGCTGCAAGGACGAGGCGCGCCCCGATCGCCTCCGAGCGGCCGAGAACGGCGGCGGCGAAGAGGACGCCCCAGAGCGACTGGGTGGCGTTCAGCGGCGCGACGAGGGTCACGTTCCCGCGCGAGAAGGCCAGGAGGAGAGCGATGTAGGCGAGGCCGAGGCAGAGCGCGGCCGGGACGAACGCCGGCACCGCCGCTCGGACCCGCGCACCGACCGGCCGGCTTCGCCGGGTGGCCGTGAGGTAGGCGAGCAGGGCGAGCGACGCCGCGCCGAGCGAGACCGTGGCTGCGAGCACGGGATCGGCCCCGCTGTCGAGCGAGGCCCAGCGCACGACGTTGTCGCGGACGGCGAAGACGCCCGCTGCGACCAGGGCGAGCACGGCTCCGACGGCGCGGAAGTCGGGCGGGCGGGACGGCTCCCACACGAGGAGCGCGCCGCCGAGGACGATCGCGACCGTGGCCACGGCGAGCGCAGGCCGGAGAGGTTCGTCGAGGAGGAGGAGAGCCAGGCCCGCCGACAGGAGCGGAGCGGTGCCGATGACGACGGCGGTGCGCGACGCGCCCACGTCCCTGATCGCGCGTACGAACACGATCTGCGAGAGGCCGGGGACGATCGCGCCGACGAGGGCGAACGCCCACAGGCCTCCGAGCACCGCGCCGTCGAGGAGCGCGAGGGGCAGCGCGACGAGCGCCGCGGCGAGGAAGCCGAGGGCGGCGGTGACGAACGCGCCGGCCTCGGGATCGCCGGCGGTCCGGAGGCCCCAGCGAATGGCGACGGCGAGGGCGCCGAAGAGAACCCCGGCGAGCGTGGCGAGGAGGACGGCGTCCACGTGCCGGAGAAGGGTGGGCGTGGGCCCGTCCGCCCTACCCCCGAGCCCTAGGCTGGCGCTCCTACGCGCTCCGGGACGCTCTCCAGGTACCCGAACGCGTCGTCGGCCGAGACGACATCCGCGTACTTCGCCTGGATATCGAAGAGGTTCGCCTCGTGCGGGGCTTGCGCGCGGTCGCCGACGCACTCGCGCGGGACGAGCGTCGGGAACCCGTTCTGGAGCAGGTCGATCGCGGTCGCCCGAATGCACCCGCTCGTCGTCGCTCCGCAGAGGATGACCGTGTCGACCCCCTGCGAGACGAGGACGGCCGTCAGGTTGGTGCCGAAGAATGCCGAGGCGCCCTTCTTCACGATCACGGTCTCGTCCTCGCGCCGCTCGAGGCGAGGATCGATACCCACCCAGTGCCCGCCGAGCTCGAGGTCGCCGAGGGACGGCACCTTCTGGAGCCAGAGAGCGCCGTCCTTCCTGTTGGGCTCGAACCCGATCGTCGTGAAGACAACGGGCACTCCGCGCGCCCGCGCGACGTCGAGCAGCCGCCCCGTCGCCTCGACTTCGGCGGTCAGGTCGGACCCGAGCGTGCTCTCCGGGTCGGTGAAGCCACAGCTCAGGTCGACGACGAGGACGGCCGGGCGCTCGCCGAGCGTGACGCTCTCGCCCAGACGGGCCCTCGCGTACACCTGGCGTGCCTGCTCGTCGCTCATGCTGCCACCGCCTCCCCCGCCCCGGCCGCAGTCAGCGGCTCGCCGACCCGGGCGCGCTTCACGAAGTGGCCTGCGCCCGGCTCTGCCACGAGCTCGTCGTTTTCGACGATGACCTGGCCGCGGACGAGCACGACCTCCGGGGCACCGGTGACCTCGGTCCCCTCGAAGAGGTTGTAGTTGACGTTCGAGTGGTGGGTCTGCGCGGAGATCGTGACCTTCTTCTCCGGGTCCCAGACGACGACGTCCGCGTCGCTCCCGACGGCGATCGTCCCCTTTCGCGGGTAGAGCCCGAACCGCTTGGCGACGTTCGTCGACGTCAGCTCGACGAACCGGTTCAGCGTGATGTGGCCGCTCCCCACGCCGAAGTGGTGCAGCATGTGGAGGCGGTTCTCGATGCCTGGACCGCCGTTCGGCACCTTCTCGAACTCGCGCCCGTTGATCCCCTTCTGTTCGGGCCAGTTGAAGGGGCAGTGGTCGGTGGAGACGACCGAGAGCTTGTCCGTCACGAGAGCCTTCCACAGGTGCTCCTGCTGCTCCTTCGGACGCGGCGGAGGCGTGTAGATGTACTTCGCGCCCTCCCAGTCCGGCTTCTCGAGCGCGCTCTCGTCGACGAAGAGGTACTGCGTGCAGGTCTCGCCCCACACGTCCCAGCCCTTCTCGCGCGCGAGCTCGATCGGCTCGACCGCAGGCTGGCACGACACGTGGACGACGTAGAGCGAGCAGCCGGCGACGCGCGCGAGCTGGATCGCCCGGTTCGTGGCCTCCGCCTCGGTCTCCATCGGACGCGTCCGCGCGTGCCAGATCGGATCCGTCTTTCCCTCGGCAACCGCGTTCTTGACGATCACGTCGATGGCGTCGCCGTTCTCGGCGTGCACCATCACGAGGCCGCCCGTGTCTCGCGCGACCTGCATCGTCTTGAAGAGCGTCTCGTCGTCGACCATGACGGCGCCCTTGTAGGC
>JBPCPR010000146.1:0-4379 GCA_050998925.1 Gaiellaceae bacterium | reverse complement strand
GATGTTGACCTGCACCTTGAGCTTTTGCTGCTCCGCGTTCACGTCGACGATCTCGCCGTCGAAGTCGGAGAGCGGCCCTGACGTTACCTTGCCAGACTCGCCGAGCTCGAACTGCGCGATCGCCCGTGGTCGCTCGCCGCCGGTGCCGGTATGGAGAATCCGGTCGACCTCGGGCTGCGAGAGCGGCACCGGCTTCGTGCCCGAGCCGACGAAGCCCGTCACGCCGGGCGTGTTCTTGACCACCGTCCACGCCTCGTCGGTCATGTCCATGTTCACGAGCACGTAGCCCGGCAGGACGCGCTGCTCGGTCTGGACTCTCTTGCCGTCCTTCGTCTCGATGCGCTGCTCGGTCGGCACCACCACGCGGCGGAACTTCGGCTGCTGGTTCATCGAGACGATCCTGTGCTCGAGATTCGTCTTGACCTTGTTCTCGTGCCCAGAGTAGGTGTTGATGACATACCAGCGGAACATAAATTGGCCCTTAAAAGTTAAGAAGGACGTCGCGAACGAGGCGTGAGAGCGCCTCGTCGACCACATAGAGATAGGCGCCGACTACGGCGACGGCGATGATCACGACCGCCGTGGCCGAGAAGAGCTGGCGCCGGCCGGGCCACTCGACTTTCTTGAGCTCTCCCCAGGACTCCTTGGAGAAGCCGCGGATGCCGCCGCGCCGCTCACGTTGGGCGCCCGTCTGGCTCTTGGCCTGCTGGGCCGGCTTGACTTGGCGCCGGCGATCGCGTGTGCGCGCCGTGGCGGCGGGCTGCTGGAAGTCTGTCGTGCGCTTGGCGCGCTTCTTGCTGGGAGTACGAGCCATCGTCTCGCTAGCGGGTCTCCCGGTGCAGCGTATGACTCCGGCACCAGCGGCAATACTTCCTCGACTCGAACCGGTCGGGCGTGTTCCGCTTCGACTTGTTCGTCTGATAGTTCCGCCGCTTGCAGTCGGTGCAGGCGAGCGTGATCGCCACTCGTACTCCGGTTGCCACTCGCTTTTCTCTTTCCTTCGAAGATGTCCGGCGGAGCCATCAGGGACGTCCGCTCCCGCACGACGCTCCCGCTCCGCGCCGCACAATGGTAGCCGAGACGCTGCACTGCTGAAGCGATCGAGGTAGCGGCGGGAGGACTCGAACCTCCGACACGCGGATTATGATTCCGCTGCTCTAACCAGCTGAGCTACGCCGCCGCGCCGGCCGGAGTGTAGCAAGCAGCGGTGCTCGGATCACCCGCCCCGGACGAGCTCGACTCCCTCGTCTGCGAGGTCGGCGATGCCCCCGTCGGTGACATGCAGGACGTTGTCGACACCTCTTCTCCTGAGCAAGGAGACCGCGATCGAGCTCCGGTTCCCGGCCGAGCAGGCGACCGCGATCTGACGGCCGTCGCCGTTGGCCAGCTCGCGCGGCGCTCCGTCCCGAAGCTGGTGGTACGGGATGTGGGTCGAGTCCTCCACGTGGCCTTCCTCCCACTCGTCGTCCTCGCGGACGTCGAGCAGGCGGACGTCGCCGCGGCGGAGCCGCTCGGCCAGGCCGGAGACGTCGACCACGGGTGTCGTCGCGACTGGGAGCCCCGCATCCCGCCAGGCGGTGGCGCCGCCTGCGAGGTAGCCTCCGAGCGCCCGGAAGCCGACCGCCTCCAGGAGGCGGCCGAGCCGGCGGGCATCGGGCTCGCTCGCCGCCGAGACGAGGACGTCGCTCTCGGGGTCGACCACCCAAGCGGCGCGCGTGCCGACCGCGGCTTTCACCATGGTGACGTTGATCGCCCCCGGGACATGCTCGCCGTCGAACTCGCGCGTGGCTCGCCCGTCGACGAGGGTCGCGCCCTGGCCCAGGAGCTCACGCGCCCGGGGCGGCGCGAGCCCGTCAAGCGGCTGGGTCT
Organism: Gaiellaceae bacterium; assembly: GCA_050998925.1. Lineage (GTDB taxonomy): Bacteria > Actinomycetota > Thermoleophilia > Gaiellales > Gaiellaceae > DASQGA01. Next base: position 2,510 of record JBPCPR010000146.1, on the reverse strand, counting down.
CGGTCAGGAGCGGTCCCCGGTTCAGAGCGACGATGCGCTCGAAGTTCGGCGGCTGCGGTGCGAGCTTCCCCGTCAGCTCCTCGACGAAGTGGCGTTCGTCCCGAATGTTGGCGAGGCGGTTGAAGCGGCGCTCGAAGCCGATCGTCGACCCCGGCTTCTCGCTCATGCCGGCGCCACCGCAGAGCGAGCCGCCGATGTGCCCGGGCCAGACCTCCGCGAAGTCCTCGAGCTCGAGCAGTCGCCGAACCGAGTGGTAGAGGTCGCGCGCACCCGCTCTCGGCTCGACCGCGAGGTCCGGCCGCGCGAGGTCGCCGACAAAGAGAGAGTCGCCCGTGACCACGAGCCACGGCGCCTCGGAGCGAGACCCGTCCTCGACCACGAACGCCATGTGATCCGGCCGGTGGCCAGGCGTCGCGAGGGCGGCGATCTGGACGTCGGCGACGTAAACGGCGTCGCCGTCGGCGAGCGGCTCGTGCTCGAACTCGACGCCGGCGCGGTCGGAGACGTGGATGGTCGCCCCTGTCAGAGACCGGAGGCGCCCGCGGCCGGAAACGTGGTCGGCGTGCGTGTGGGTCTCCAGAATGTGCGTGATCTGGAAGCCATGCTCGTCCGCCAGGGCGAGGTAGTCCTCGACCTCCCACTTCGGATCGATCACCGCGGCCTCCCCCCCGTCCGCGACGACGTAAGAGGCGCAGCCGAGATCCTCGTGCAGCACCTGCCGGAAGAACATCCCGCACGTCATGATACGGCGGTGCGGTTCGATCGACCCGTCCCGAGAATCGCGCCAAGCTCCGCATGACCGAGGCCGTCATCGAACGCAGACGGCTCCGGGGGCTCATGGAGCGGGAAGCGACGCGCTTCCTGGACGAGCATTCCCGCTCGCGCGAGCTGTTCGAGCGGGCCCGCGGCTCCCTGCTGGCGGGCGTCCCGATGCACTGGATGACGGAATGGGCGGGCGCCTACCCCGTCTTCGTCCGGGAGGCCCGAGGCGCTCGCTTCGTGGACGTGGACGGCCACGAGTACGTCGAATTTTGCCTCGGGGATACCGGAGCGATGGCGGGACACTCGCCACCGTCGGTGGCGGACGCGGTCGCAGACCAGGTTCGCCGCGGGATCACCGTGATGCTCCCGAGCGAGGACGCGGTCTGGTGCGGCGAGGAGCTCGCTCGCCGCTTCGGGCTCCCCTCGTGGCAGTTCGCGCTGACCGCCACCGACGCGAACCGGTTCACCATCCGTCTCGCGCGCGAGATAACGAGCAGGTCGAAGATCCTCGTCCACTCCTGGTGCTACCACGGCTCGGTGGACGCGACGTTCGTCGTTCTCGAGAACGGCGCGCTCAGGCTCCGCCCGCACACGATCGGGCCGCCCGTCGAGCCTGCGGTCACGACTCGGGCGGTCGAGATCAACGCCCTCGACGCGCTCGAGCGCGAGCTCGCATACGGCGACGTCGCCTGCGTGCTGATCGAGCCGGCGCTCACCAACATCGGCATCGTCCTACCCGAGCCGGGCTACCACGAGGCGCTCAGGGACCTGACCAAGCGCCACGGAACGCTGCTCGTGATCGACGAGACGCACACGATCTGTGCGGGCCCGGGCGGCTACACGAGCGCGCACGACCTCGAGCCCGACTTCCTGACGATCGGCAAGACGATTGGCGGTGGCATTCCCGCGGCCGCGTACGGCTTCAGCGCGACGGTGCGTGATCGGATCCTCGCGGCGATGCCCCCGCAGACGGACGGGGGCGGGATCGGTGGAACGCTGGCCGGGAACGTGCTCTCCCTCGCCGCCATCCGCGCGACTCTCGACAACGTGCTGACCGACGAGGCGTTCGCGCGCATGATCTCCCTGGGAGAGCGCTTCGAGGCGGGTGTCGCCGGAATCGTCGCCGAGCACGCTTTGCCCTGGAGCGTCACGCGGCTCGGCTGCCGCGTCGAGTACTGGCCGCGTCCCGAGCGCGCGCGAACGGGTGCGGACGCCGCGGGCGCGGCGGATGCCGAGCTCGACCGCTTCCTCCACCTCTTCGCGCTGAACCGGGGAGTCCTCATGACTCCATTCCACAACATGGCTCTCATGTGCCCGGACACGACCGAAGCCGACGTCGACCGCCACTCGGAGGTCTTCGCGGATGCCGTCTCCGAGCTGACTGTCTAGAGCACACCGCCGGCGGCTTCCGGAGCGCCGACCTCTGCGTCGCCGCTACCACCGGCCCGGGCGAGGTACTCCTCGACGAGGAGGACGTTCGAGACCTGTGCTCGCTCGACGACCGCCAGGAGTGCGGACATGCTCGAGACCTCCTCGCGCTGCTCCTGGAGAAACCAGTGCATGAACTGCTCGCCGACGAGGTCTCCCTCTTCGCGGGCGCTCAGCGCAAGCTGCTGGATCTGCGCCGTCACGCGCTTCTCCTGGTCGAGCGCCAGCTCGACCGGGGTGACGTTGTCGGAGAACTGCACCTCGGGCGCTGCGACGGCCGGGGTGACGACCTGCACATCGGCGTCGAGCAGGTACTGCAC
>JBPCPR010000085.1:0-3468 GCA_050998925.1 Gaiellaceae bacterium | reverse complement strand
GCTCAGGCCTGCGGGAGCACGAGCTCCAGCACGTTCTCCCCGGCGGACACGAAACCACGTCCGCGGTAGAAGTCGTGCGCGCGACGGTTCTCGTCCTCGACGACGACCTGGAGCGTCGCGGCCCCCTGCGAGATGGCGTAGCCCTCGGCGTGCTCGAGCAGGCGCCTGCCGACGCCCTCGCGCTCGTGCTCGGGACTGACGAAGAGCTGGTCGACCCGCGCCGACGCCTCGGTCAGCTCGACTGCGACGTAGCCGGCAGGTGCGCCGCCCACCTCGGCCACGAACACGGTCTCGCGCTCGAGGACGTCGAGCGTCCGCCGGTCTGCCCCCCGGTCGAGCCGGGCGAGGCCGAAGAGGAGGGACTCGTCCTCCGGGCGAAGCGGCCGGACATCGACCCGGATCTCGGTCACAACGCCATCGCCCGGTCGACTGCCTCCTGCTCCTCCGGCGAGAGCGCGATCGGCGCGCGGCCGCGATCGAGCTCCTTCACGTAGATGCGCGCGTAGTCGCGCCCCTGGATCGCGCTGACGACGATGCCCGACCGGGCTCCGTCCAGGAAGGCGAGGGAAGCCGACTGGTGCCCACCGGCGTCCTCGTAGGCGTCGTAGCGCACGATCGACGTGTGCGAGAGGCAGCCGTCGATCCTCTGGTCGAGCCGCGAGAGCCCGACGGCGGCCTCGTCGAAAGCGCGGTGCAGGTCGTCGATCCGACCCTGGAGGGAGACCGCGAACTCGACGAGGTCGCCCTTCGTGCCTCCGAGGAGGACGAGCTGATCCTGCCTCACGCGGCGAAGCTTCAGGTAGAAGCCGAGCACGAGCAGGAAAGCGAGCACGGCCGCCGCCGCGGATCCGACCGCGAGCCAGCCGGTGACCGCGTCGCCTGGAGGCATCTAGACGATCCCTCTAGCCGAACGAGAAGATGACCGGGTACTCGACCGTGTTGTTGCTCGTGTTCTGCTCACCCTCGACCGGCAGCACGTTGACCCGGACCGTCGTCCGGGTTCCGAAGGGGAGCGTCCCGAGGTCACGGAACACGACCGACTTCGTCTTGCCGGGATCGATGATCTCGATCGTCTGCTGGCGCTTGATCGGCTGGGTGCCGCCCTGCACGGTCAGGGTCACCTCGACCTGGGTCTCCTGGCTGTCGCCGCTGTTTCGGACCGCGACCTCGAACGCCAGGCGCTCGGAGGCCTCGACGGTGTTCTCGTCCGTCGGCGAGAGGCGATCGCCGCCCGGCAGGACGCGGACACCGTCGATCTGGTTGCCATGGAGGCCTCCGTCCGCCGGCGACTGGGTCAGGCGCTTGACGACGAGCTCCCACGAGGACGCCGTCGCGAGCTCGGGCGTCGTCAGGAAGGCCGAGGCGGGCACGTCGACACCCGTGATTCCCTCCCGGTCGAGAATCTGCTGGGACGGGGTCCGGAAGAAGTCGTCGTAGACGACGTCGCTTGCCACGAAGCGGGCCGACTGCTCCGCGAGCGACCTGCCGGCCTGGGTCGCGTCGGAGGCGGCTGTGATCTGGGCGAATGCCTGGGCGAGCCCTGCAAGGCCGCTGACGCGGAGCGCCAGGGTGTCGACGAGGCTCGCCTGCTGCGCCCGGAGCGTGCCGGGCGGATCGAGCCCCTGCGCCTGCGTCACGACCTGCGCCTCCTGGTTTCGAAGCCCGTCGAGCCGGTCCTGGAGGTCCTGAAGCTTCAGCCCGGGTGTCGCGATCAGGGTGTTCAGTTGCCTTCCGATCTGGGCCGACTCGCCCGTCACGTTCCTGACGTCCTCCATGTACGTCTGGTACGCATCGACCTTCTGGTCGTTTCGGCAGCCGTTGACCCAGAGGACGAGCACGACGGCCAGGAGGATCGCTCCGGCGATCAGGGCCGCGAGCCGGAGCACGGGCGGCGGGGCGCCGCCGCCGGTGGGCCGACGAGGCAACCGGGGGCGCCTCGGACCACGCGGCGCGTTTTCTGTCGCCGACGCTTCCCTCGTCGGGGCGTCGTCGAAGAAGTCGAAGTCGATTTCTTCGATGTCGCGTCTGTCGCGATCGATCACGGTTGTGACCTGGCGAGGGGCGGAAGTCGGCGGAGTTTACCACCGTGAGCGGCGATTACATCACTTTGCGGGGGAAATGGAGGACTTCGAACGCCCAGGAACAAAGGCGAAAGCCCGTGCAGACCGCCACCGCTCTTCGCACCGCTGACCTGGTCCTGGGGCGCTACAGGCCCCTCCGACCACTCGGAAGCGGCGGCTCGGGCTCCGTCTGGCTGGTCCGGGACGAGGACACGGGCCGCGACATTGCGCTGAAGGTCGTCGAGCGAACGGGCAAGGCGGGCTCGCGCGCGGAACGGGAGGTGGAGGCGGCGACTCGCCTGCGGCATCCGCGGTGCCTCCGCGCGCTCGCGTTCCACCGCGACGACGGGCACGTCTACGTCGCCTACGAGTACGTGCGCGGCAAGAACCTCCGGGAGGCGCTCCGCGCCGGCGGCGTCGTAGATGCGACCGCGATCGAGGTGGCCGCACAGGTGCTCGACGCCCTGGGTCACGCGCACGCGAAGGGAATCGTCCACCGCGACGTGAAGCCCGCCAACGTCATGGTCGAGGAGTGCAACGAGGTCTCGTCGCGGCTCCTGGACTTCGGCCTGGCCCGCCTCGACGAGCTCGAAGGCCTGACCGCGACCGGTGACGTCCCTGGCACCCTCGCCTACGTCGCCCCCGAGCGGCTCGAGGGAAAGGCGGCAGGAGGTGCAGCGGACGTGTGGGGCGTCGGAGTGATGCTCTGGGAAGCCCTCGTCGGCTTCCACCCGTTCGCGGCCACGTCGCCCGTGGAGACGGCACGGCGGATCGCAGCCGGGGCACCGCGTCTCGCCACCCAACGGCCGGATCTGCCACGCGAGGTCTGCGCCACTGTCGACTCGATGCTCTCGGTCGAGCCCAGGCGCCGCCCATCCGCCAGGCGGCTTGCAGCCGACCTTCGCGCGGGGGGGGAGGTTCGCGCCCAACACCCGAACTCGGCATCCTCACGCACCGCCCTGCAGGAGCGCGCCGCTCATGCGCTGCTCGCAGCCGTCGCGGCCGGCGGAGCGACGACGCTCCTCCCTTTCTTCCCGCGCGGCTGGCCGCTGGCGCTCGCCGCCCTGGCCGGCCTCGCAGCGCTCCGGTCGCCGGTCGCCGGCCTCGCCGTAGCCCTCGCCGCTCCCGTGCTGCCGCTCGGGAACCTCTCCCTCGGGCTCGCGATCGCCTACGTGGTGTTCGCAATCGCCTGGCTCGCCCTCCACGCCCGGGACGCCGAGCGGAGCTTGCTCCCGGTCGCCGCCCCTCTGCTCGCCCCGTTCGGGGCGATTCCGCTCCTCCCGGTGGCTTTGCTCGAAGCCCGGGGGCGCATCCGGCGGGCGGTCGGCGCCGCCGCCTGCATCCCGCTAGCCACCGGAGTCGCGGTGTTCTCCGGACGGCTGCTTTCGTTCGCCGGTGAGCCCCCGGG
>JBPCPR010000083.1:0-3261 GCA_050998925.1 Gaiellaceae bacterium | reverse complement strand
CTGTGAAGGTCCGCCACCGCCGGTGCAGCCTTGGCCCACCTGGCCCTTGGTGACGCCCGAGCCCGCGCAGCTCGCCACGTAGTTGGCGATCGCGACGAGATCCTCGTCCGGGAGATAGTCCTTTGTCCCCGCCTCGTCGAAGTCGGGCATCGGCGGCGCCGGAATCCTCATCTGCTGCAGCGTCACCTCGAAGAACGTGCTCGAGTCGAACTTCTGGCTGCGCGCATAGCCAAAGGCGTCGTCGAGGTTCGGACCGACCACGCCTTGCGTGCCCGCGTCCTTTAAAACGTGGCAGGAGCCACACTTCGCGGAGAAGAGCTGCTTCCCGGAAGAGATGTCTGCACCCTCCCGCGACGTCGTCTCGCCAGCGCAGCCTGCGGCGAGGAAGACCGCTGCGAGTAACGCCGGAACGACGCGGAGAATCAACGTTGTCTATGCCTGGGCAGGCTCGCCCGAGCTCAGGCTCTGGAGTGCCTCGTCGCGTGACCCGTAGATCGGGAACACCTTGTCGAGCCCGGTGATCTCGAAGATTTTCGTGATGTTCCGGTCGGTGCAGACGAGCGAGAGCCGGCCGCCGTTCGGGCGCAATCGCTTGACGCCTCCAACGAGCACGCCAAGTGTGGTCGAGTCGATGAACGTCGTGTCGGAGAGGTCGACGACGACCTCCTTGGCACCCTGGCCGATGGTCTCGAGCAGCTGCTGCTTGAACTCCGGTGCCGTGTAGAGGTCGACCTCGCCCGAGAGCGCAATGACCGTGGCGTCGTCAGAGATCTGCTCCGTCTTGACGTCGAAGTTCATGCGGCCCCGTACCTTAGCCGGTGCCCTGGGGGGCTGCACTTTGGAGCCGTTCCAGCTCCTGCTTCACCAGGGGTACGCTCGGATCGTCGGGCGCGAGCTCGAGGAAGCGCTCGTAGGCCTCGATCGCAGCCGTGTTGTCGCCGCTGAAGTATTCGACCTGTCCCAGGGTCAGGAAGAGGCTCGGATCGTCCGGGCGGAGCTCGATCAGCCGCTGGTAGACGTCGGCTTCCTTGGTGTAGGCAGCCTGGATCGCTGCGATTGCGACGCTCTGCAGCTCACTCGCCTGCTGCTGCTCGACCTCGGTGATCGGGCCCTGCCCCAGCGCTTGCGAGAAGGGGCTGTTCGGGTTGGTGAGGTCCTGGCCGAACGCGGATCCGGGCGCGCTCGCCTGCGCTGCTGCCAGATCGCGGCGGGCGCTCAATGCCTGCTGGTCGTAGAGCGCGCCGAGTTGCTGCAGGGCGTTGCCGTCCTTGGGACGAACCTTCACGTAGCGCTCGAGCTCCCTGATCGCATCCTCGGGCCGCTGCGCGGCCTGATAGGCGTTGGCGAGCTCCAGGCGGGCCGCAGGGTCGTTCGGGCTCTCGGCCACCTTCTTCTGGGCGTCCCCAACGGACGGCTGTCCGCTCGCGGCAGTGTTCCGATTGAAGAGGTCTGCGAGGTAGTCCCCGATCCCGGAGCCGCCGGCCCCGACGCCGAAGGCCACGAAGCCGAACCCGAAGAAGATGGCGAGCAGGAGGAAGACCCACTTGGCCCGGCGGCGAAGCCGGGGGAAGAACATCAGGTCATCGGGGTTGCTCGCTCGGCGCTTGGGCGCGTCGCTTCTCGGTGGAGCAGGGGCGCGCGCGCGGCGGCGGCGTTCCGACGAAGCTCGTGCCATCCGAATCCTCCTTTCCTGAAGCGCTCCTCGCCGTCGACGAGGGTGAGCAGAACTCGGTCGGGTGACCCTCCGAAGACGACCGCCACGGCGGGGTCCTCCCAGGGCAGGTACGGCGACCCGGCGAGCGAGACGACCGTGAGGTCGGCGCGCTTCCCCGGGCCGAGCGACCCGATCTCGTCCTCGAGATGGAGCGCCCTTGCGGCCCCAAGCGTAGCGAGTTCGAGCGCCTCCCAGCCGGCGAGTGCGTCCGGCCTCTCCTCACGACCCCGGGCGGCGAGCACGGCCGCGCGCATCTCCTCGAACAGGTCGAACGACGGGGTTGAGGCCGGACTGTCCGTTCCCAGGCCGATGCGCAGGCCCGCGGCACGAAGCGCCGTCAGGGGAGCCACGTCCGCAGCCGAGCATTGCGTTCGAGCGCGGGCAGTGTGCGACGGCAACGTCGTGCTCGGCGAGCAGGGCGATCTCTTCGTCGTCGACTTTGACGCAGTGCGCCGCGAGGACCTGTCTGCCGAGCAGGCCGTGAGCCGCGAGATGCCGTACGGGAGTGAGGCCCGAGGGCGCGATCTCGCTGACCGTCGCGATCGGGCCGGAGCCGTCGCGAAGGTAGTCGACTTCGTCCTCGGACTCGGCCAGGTGCGTGACGACCGGGACTCCAAGCGCGTAAGCCGCCGCGTAGAGCTCCGGCGAGACCGAATACGGCGCGTGCGGGGAGACTCCGAGCCGAACCCGAGGGTCGAGAACCGGCTCCAGGTCGGCGATGCGCCGGCGGGCGTCGTCGGCCCGCCCAGCGTCGAGGCCGAACACCTCGATCGCGACGATGCCACGCAGGCCGAGCTCCGAGGCTGCCACTTCCGCCGCGCCGCTGAAGCTCGCGTCCGCGATCGTCGTGACTCCGGACCTCAGGCACTCGGCCGCTCCGAGACGTGCGATCGCGAGAAACTCCTCCGTGCCGATGCGCGCCTTGCGCTCGATGTGGGTCCTGAGCCAGGGCCCGAACGGCTGCCCGTCCCCGAAGCCCGCATACTCGAGGTGCGTGTGGGCGTTGACGAGGCCCGGCACGATGATGCTGTCCGCGAACCGCTCGCCCGCGCCGAGCTCACTGGCGAGGCCCACGGCGGCGATCCGGCCGCCCTCGAAGGCCACGGCACCCGCTCGGTCGGGGCGCCGGCGACCGGGAGCACCCAGTCCGCGGAGAGGACTCTCACGGGTACCGGATGCTACCGGCCGGGCCAACCTCCGTGGCGCTACGAGTGCTCGCGCTTGGCCTTGCGAGCGATCTCGAGTGGGGTCTCGTCGCCCGACCCGGTGATCGAGTCCTTGAACTCCCGCATCCCGTGGCCCATCGCGCGGCCCATCTCCGGGAGCCGCTTGGGCCCGAACACGAGCAGCATGAGGACTCCGAGAATGATGATTCCCGAGATTCCGATCGATCCTGGCATGAGTGTCTCCTCTTCGTTGGTGGTTCAGGTGGTGACGGCGAAACCGAGTGCGCTCGCTAGGGTGAACGCGCTCGGCTTCGGGCGACTAGGCGATGAAGGGCTTCGCGATCGCGAGCACCTCGTCCATCGTCTTCGGCTCGTCGAAGG
>JBPCPR010000073.1:0-3349 GCA_050998925.1 Gaiellaceae bacterium | reverse complement strand
TCGATCGTCGTCAGCAGCTGAACGAGCCAGCGCGTTCCGACGCGGCAGGGAGTGCACTTCCCGCACGACTCGTGCATGTAGAACTGCGCCACCCGGAGGCCGAGCTGCACCATGCAGCAGCGGTCGTCGATCACGATCACCCCGCCCGAGCCGAGCATCGTGCCCACGTTCGCCATCGCGTCGAAGTCGAGCGGCGTGTCGACCTCGTCGGCGGCGAGCACGGGAACCGACGAGCCACCGGGGATGACCGCCTTCAGCTCGTGCCCGCCCGGGACGCCGCCGCCGAGGTCGAAGATGAGCGTGCTGAGCGGTGTGCCCAGCTCCAGCTCGTAGTTGCCGCCCTTCGCGACGTTGCCGGAAAGGGAGAAGACGCGAGTGCCGGCGGAGTTCTCGACGCCGAGCCTCGCGTATCCCTCGCCGCCGAGGCGCACGATGTCGGGCACGGTGGCGATGGTCTCGACGTTGTTGATCAGGGTCGGCGAGGCGTAGAGGCCCGAGATGGCCGGGAACGGCGGCTTCGACCGCGGCTGGCCGCGCTTGCCCTCGAGCGACTCGAGGAGCGCGGTCTCCTCGCCGCAGATGTACGCACCAGCCCCGCGGTGGAGGACGATCGTGACCGAGGAGCCCGAGCCCAGCACGTTCGGCCCCACGTACCCGGCCGCCAGCGCCTGCTCGAGCGCCGCCCGGAGGATCTCGTACTCCGCCAGGTATTCGCCGCGGATGTAGACGAAAGCGGTCTCGGCGCCGATCGCGTAGCTGACGATGACGGTGCCTTCGATGAGCGCGTGCGGGGTCGCGAAGATGATCTCGCGGTCCTTGAACGTGCCCGGCTCGGACTCGTCCGCGTTGACCGTCAGGTAGATCGGGTTCTCCGTCTCGCCCGGCTTCGGCAGGAAGCTGGCCTTGCGGCCCGTCGGGAAGCCAGCGCCACCGCGGCCGCGGAGACCGGAGGCGAGCAGGCTCTCGACCAGCGCGGTCCGGTCGGTCTCGAGCGCGGCTCGAAGCGAGCCGTAGCCGCCGACGGCCTCGTACTCGGAGAGCTCCTTCAGGTCGCGGTCGCTCGCGTGCTCCAGGATGAGGTTCCGGACGGGGCTAGCGGCCACGGAGCTCCTCTACGATCTCGCTCACGTCCTGCGGCTGCACCGGCTCGCGGTAGCGGTGGTCGACGCTGACGACGGTTCCCCAGCCGCAGCCGCCCGCACATTCGAGCGTCCTGAGCGTGAACTCGCCGTCCTCGGTCGTGTCGCCCGCGCGGATGCCCAGCTCCTCCTCGAAAGCCTCGAGTACCTGCTGGGCGCCGACGAGGGCGCACGAGATATTCGTGCAGACCTCGACCATGTGCCGGCCGACCGGCTCGAGGTGGTACATGTCGTAGAAGCTGGCCACCGCCTGACAGTAGGCGGGGGTCAGGTCGAGCGCGTCCGCGACCTCCCGGAGCGCTTCCGGAGACAGCCAGCCATGGTGTCTCTGCGCGGCGTGAAGCGCAGGCATGATCGCCGAGCGGCGCACCGGGTACCGCGCGGCCAGCTCCTGGATCTCGTCGTAGAGCGCGGAATTGGGCATCTACGTTCTCCTCCCGAGCGAAGCGAAGGGACAAGCTCCCCTCGATGAGAAATGCACAGCATTTCCCATCGATCTACTTCGCCCATGACGTTGTCCAGGGAACCGACGATCGCGATCAGATCGGCCACGAGGGCGTCCGTCATCACGGTCGCGGTCGCCTCGAGAGCCACGTAGGAGGGGGCGCGGAACTTCACGCGCCATGGCCTCGGCCCTCCGTCCGAGACCAGGTAGCACCCGAGCTCGCCCCGCGGCGACTCGATCGGCACGTAGACCTCGCCCTCGGCCACGCGGTAGCCTTCGGTGACGAGCTTGAAGTGGTGGATGAGGCTCTCCATGGACGTGTGGAGCTCGTGCCGGGGCGGCAGGACGACCTTGCGGTCGTCGGCGGTCCAGGGCCCCTCGGGCATTCCGTCCAGGCATTGCTGGACGATCCGCACGGACTCGCGCATCTCGTTCAGGCGCACCTTGTAGCGGTCGTAAACGTCGCCGGCCGTGTAGACCGGCACGTTCCAGTCGAGCTCGTCGTAGGCCAGGTACGGGTCGCGCTTCCGGAGATCCCAGTCAACCCCGGAGGCACGGAGCACCGGCCCGGACTGCCCGAGCGCGAGCGCGTCGTCGGCCGAGAGGAGCCCGATCCCTTTCGTCCGCTTGAGGAAGATCGCCTGCTTGTCGAGGAGCGCCTCGTAGTCGTCGATCCGGGCCGGCATGACGTCGGCGAACTTGCGGCACTCGTCCCAGAAGCCGATCGGCACGTCCTCGGCCAGCCCGCCGGTCTGGAAGTAGCGCGTGTGCATGCGGAAGCCGGCCACCAACTCGAAGAGATCGAGGATCGCCTCCCGCTCGCGGAAGCAGTACCAGAGCATCGAGATCGCGCCGAGCTCGAGCGCGCCTGTCCCCAGCCAGATCAGGTGCGAGTGCAGGCGGTTCAGCTCGCAGAGGAGCATTCGCATCCAGGTCGCCTTCGCGGGCACCTGAATCTCGAGCAGCTTCTCGATCGCGAGGACGAAGACGAGCTCGTTGTTCTGGAAGGAGACGTAGTCGATCCGCGGGGCGTACGTGATCCCCTTCCAGTAGGTCTTCGCCTCCATGTTCTTCTCGAAGCCGGTGTGGAGGTAGCCGACGATTGCGTTCAGGCCGACGATGCGCTCGCCATTCAGGTCGATGACGAGCCGCAGCACCCCGTGCGTGGACGGGTGATTCGGCCCGAAGTTGACTTGCATCACGTCGCCCTGCTCGCGAATCGCCGGATCGACCTGGAGCATCGTCGGCACGGGCCAGGGAATCCGGCTCCGCTCGTACACGGTCGGGCCCACGAAGACGCCGCTGCTTCTCGTTGCGATCGCCATGCCTACTCCGCGTCCGAGAACCGGACCGGCTCGCCTCCGAGCGGATAGTCCTTGCGAAGCGGATGCCCCTCCCAGTCGTCCTCGGTCAGGAGGCGGGCGAGGTTAGGGTGGCCCTCGATCTGGATGCCGAGCATCTCCCAGGCCTCGCGCTCGTGCCAGTCCGCGGTCGGCCAGACCGAGACGACGCTCTCGACGGGCTCGCCCTCGTCGCACCAGACCTGGAGCCGGATCCGGGCGGGCTCGTCCCGCAGCGCGAGCAGGTGGTAGCTGACCGAGAACCGCTTCGGCTTCGGTGTAGGCGTTCGCTCGAGCCCCCACGAGCCAGGGGCGTTGATGTCGCGCCCGCCCGCCGTCCCCCAGTAGCCGGCCACCCCCTTCGAGCCCCAGCCGAGGTAGTCGGCGGCGGCGATGTCGGCGAGCACGTTGAACCCGAGCTCGTC
>JBPCPR010000007.1:0-3796 GCA_050998925.1 Gaiellaceae bacterium | reverse complement strand
CGGGAGCGGCTCGAGCAGCAGGCGTAGCTCAGACGGCTAGACACACTCCTTGAGGCCCTGGGCCTCTGGCAGCGACTCGAGCTTCTTGAGCGTGTTGTTCTCGATCTGGCGAATCCGCTCGCGCGTCACGCCGAAGGCGCGGCCGACCTCTTCGAGCGTTCGCGGCTGGTCGCCGTTCAGCCCGAAGCGCATCTCGATCACCTTGCGTTCGCGCGTGGGGAGTGCATCGAGCGTCCGATCGATGTCCTCGCGCCGAAGGTTCAAGGAGGCTGAGTCGAACGGCGACTCGGCCTGGTCGTCCTGCACGAAGTCCCCGAGCTCGGACTCCTCTTCCTCGCCGATCGGCTTCTCGAGCGACACGGGTAGCTGCGCCATCCGCAGGATGTCGCGCACCTCTTCGGTCGTGATCTCGAGCTCCTCCGCGATCTCGTCGGGCCGCGGCTCGCGGCCGAGGCGCTGGACGAGCTGGCGCTCGATGTGGACGACCTTGTTCAGCTTCTCGACCATGTGCACCGGAATCCGGATCGTGCGCGCCTTGTCGGCGATCGCCCGCGTGACGGCCTGGCGAATCCACCAGGTTGCGTACGTCGAGAACTTGAAGCCCTTCCGGTAGTCGAACTTCTCCACCGCCCTGATGAGCCCGAGCGACCCTTCCTGGATCAGGTCGAGGAATGAGAGGCCTCGGCCGAGGTAGCCCTTGGCGATCGAAACGACGAGGCGGAGGTTGGCCTCGATCATCTGCGTCTTGGCGCTCATGTCACCCCGCTCGATCCTCTTGGCGAGGTAGATCTCCTGGTCGGCGGTGAGGAGCGCCACCTTGCCGATCTCACGAAGATAGAGACGTAGGGAGTCCAGCGAGGGCTCCACGGTCAGGTCGAGCTTCGGGGCGGGCTTGGAGTCGTCCTCAGCCAGGGAAGGGTCCTCGTGCGGAGGTGCCTTGTGCTCGACGCCCTCGACCAACTCGACGCCGTGGTCGATGAGGTAGGTGTAGAAGTCCTCGATCTGTTCCTTGGTCAGGTCGACTTCCTCGAGTCCGGCGACGATCTCGTCGTAGCTCAGGAACCCTTTCTCTTGCCCCTCCGTGACGAGCTTGTGCAGCTCTTCGACGTCGGGGAGCGTGATGTCGACCGTGAGCATCCCACCGCCTTTCTTCGCTCCGGGGGACGAAAAGAGCCGGCGAGATGCGCTTCCTCCCGGCTCACAGGCCCATCAGTGGGCGGCATTCTATGACGGCTTGTGGAAAAGCGCTAGGGCCAATTTCTGGACAGCGGTGGGGATCGTCACGAACTGCGCGCCACCGGTATGACTACCCACGCTAGGCTCGACGCAGGGGGTAACCACTAGGGGGACCCCCGGGGGTCACTGTTCAGGCACCGGTTCGTTTCAGCTCCGTTCCGCCATCTTCGACCCACTCGGCGGCGATCTCACCCACCGGCTCGCCTCGGCTGTCCTCGATCGGAAGCCGGACGAGCTCCTCGACTCCGAGGTAAGCGCCGACAGCCGGCCCCGTGGCGCGGTTGGCGCCGTCTTCGACCTTGAGCGCCACGCCCGTCCCGTCCGGGAGGCCGATGCACATCATCCCCTCCGCCCCGCGCTTTGCGATTGCTCCCGGAATCGCCCGCATGATCCGCGTGTCGACCGCCTCGGGCCCGCCGATCAGATCCGGCCGCGATCTCATCGCTGCCACGACCGGGTTCGATCCGGGGAGCTCCTCGCGCACGAGCTTCGAGAACACCCGCGCCATCCGCTCGAGGGGCAGGCCGAAGCACACGACCCCGCAGCCGTCGACAGCCGTTTCGACCTCGCCCTGTGCGAGCCCGGCGCTCTTGGCGACGACCCCGAAGATCTCCTGCTGCAGCGGATGCCCGGCCAGGTGGTATCCGTCCAGCGGCCACCCTCGGGTGCGGCAGACGAGCAGCATGCCCGCATGCTTCCCGGAGCAGTTGTGACGGAGCCGGCTTCCCTCCACCGGCCCGCAGGCGAGGTCATCCTCGCTTGCCCCCGCGCGCTCGAGTAGCGATCGCACTGCGGCCAGCTGCTCTTCGCCCGCTTCGTGCGACGCGCACGCGATCGCCAGCTCCTCCTGCGCCAGCTCCGGGTGCTCGAGACCGAGCGGAAGTGCCTGCAGAGGCTTCGCGGCGGAGCGCATGTGCGTCGTGAGACCAGGCTCTCCCGCCGATCCGACCAGCTCCCCGTCACGCACCGAGACGGCGTGCACCACATGGCGCGACTCGACGAGCTGGCCCCGTCTGACGGCTACGCTGATCGGGCGCACAGACGGTATCTATGCCTGAGCTTCCCGAGATCGAGGCGCTTTGCCGGTCGCTGGACGGCCCCGTCAGCGCCTACCCGATCGAGAAAGCGGGCCCGGCGCACATCGCAACGCTGAAGACGTTCGAGCCGCCGCTCGCCGCCCTCGAAGGCCGTCGCCTCGAGGGAGCGCGGCGCCGCGGGAAGCATCTCCTCTTCCCCACCGACGACGGCGAGCTCGTTCTCCACGTTCACCTGATGAGCGCCGGGCGCATGCGCTACCTCGAGCCCGGGGCGAAGGGGCCGAAGACGCCCGCCTTCCGGCTCTCGTTCCAGGGCGGCGGGTCGATCGTGCTGACCGAGGCCGGCGCGAAGAAGCGTGCGAAGGTCGGCCTCTACCGCCCGGAGGACCTGGACGCCGAGCTCGCTCACCTCGGCCCGGACGCGCTCGGCCTGGGGGCCGAACGCCTCGGCAAAATCTTGCGGGCGGACTCCCGCCGGCTGCACTCCTTCCTCCGCGACCAACGCTCGCTGACGGGCATCGGGCGCGCCTGGGCGAACGAGATCCTGCTCCGAGCCAAGCTCTCGCCGTACGCGCTCTCCACCGACCTGGACGAGGCAGAGATCGAGCGGCTGGCTGCCGCGATCGACGACATCCTCTCGGAGGGGCTCGCGCTCCGCGAGAGCGGGGTCGCCGACAAGAAGGCCTACCGGATTCACAACCGGCTCGGCGAGCCGTGTCCAGTCTGCTCGACCCCGATCGAGCGCATCGACTTCGACGAGCACACGATCTACTACTGCCCGCAGTGCCAGACGGGCGGGCGCGTCCTCAAGGACCGCCGGCTCTCGCGGCTACTCCGGTAGCCGGATCCGCGCCAGCACTCCGTCGATCTCCACCCCGCCACCGAGCGCCTCGACCACGATCACGGCCGCCGGAGCTCCGAGCTCCTTCAAGGACTCGCCGGAGATCACGGGTCCGGAGAACTTCGTGATCGGGCCCAGCTCGATCACGGGGCCGCGCACGGTCACCACGATCGCGTCGAGACCACCGTGCCGCCGCGCCGCCCGAAAGAGCTGGCCGACCGCCCGCTGGACGGCTGCTTCGTCCACCCGCACGGGTGCTCCCTCGCCGCTAACCGCCCCGGGCTCCTCCCCGACGTCGGCCGCGGCCCGCCGGGCAAGCTCGAGGGAGTCGACCTCGGAGAGGGTCGGCTGGTAGCGGCCCTCCGCGATCCGCGTCACCAGGACGAGCTGGTCGAGGAGATCGGCGACCTGCGTCGAGGCCTCCTCGATCATCTCGACGTACCGCGGCGCCGGATCTGCGAGCTCGACCCGAGCGAGCGTCCGTGCGAAGCCGTGCACCGTGGCCAGGGGCGTGCGGATGTCATGGCACGCGATCGAGACCAGGCGCGCAAAGCGTTCGTCGGCCAAGGGGCTGCTACGTTAGCCGCGTGAGCGAGCGGCTGACGGAGGCGATCGACCTCCAGGCGTCCGCACCGGACGTCCGGATCGGGCTCTCCCGGGCGGGTGTGACGGGAGTTCAAAA
>JBPCPR010000294.1:0-5706 GCA_050998925.1 Gaiellaceae bacterium | reverse complement strand
TACCAGGGCCGGGTCGCAGCACGCGACGTCGCGGGGAAGAAGGCGTACGCCGAGTACCGCGCCATTCCCGCGGTCGTGTTCACGGATCCACAGGTCGCGTCGGTCGGCGACACGAAGTCGGAGGGGCTCGTGACGGCATCGAGGGCGATCGACAAGACCTCGCGGACATCGACCTACGAGCGGCCCAAGCGCTCCGGGTTCGTGAAGCTCTTCGCCAGGCCCGACCGCCGGGCCCTCGCCGGAGCAGTCGCCGTCGGCCCCGAGGCGGGCGAATGGCTCGGGCAGCTGACACTCGCGATCCGCGCCGAGGTGCCACTCGACGTGCTCGCGGACTCGATCCAGCCCTACCCAACGTTCTCGGAGGCGATCTTCTTCGCCGCCCGCGAGCTCGCCGGCTAGGGCGTTGCGCAGCTCGCCGCCAGCGCGTTAGCCTCTAGATGGTTGATCGACAATTACCACACCCTCGGATGGCGGCCCAGACACTGCGCCAGGCCGCACCCTCGCCCTTGTCAAGGCTTCTAGCCTTGCCTGCGGACGATGACGCACCCTGGCTTGGTCTGGCCCGTCCCCGCGGGCCCGCCAATTACCGACCAACCATCTAGCCGCCCGGCCTTCGCGCCGTCCCTCCGGAAGTCAACCCCTCCATTCAGGGATTCGGCTCGAACGGCCGATAAACCGCATAGGTGGAGTTCGACGATCTTCATTCGCTTCGGGGGGTAGACCCCGAGACCGACGCCGACGAGTCCTCTGCGCCAGAGCTCAAGGGTGAGCCGCTGCGTGGCGCGGGCATTGCGCCGAATCCGGTCACCGAGCTCGTGGCCGATCTGCTCGAGACGACCGGCCTGGTTCCCTCGGACCGGCTCTCCCAGGCGCGCTCGCGCGCGGGCACGGGCTCGCTCGCACAGGCCCTCGTGGAGGAGGGGATCGTTCCCACCTCGGGACTCGCCCGTGCGCTCGCGACCACACACCACCTTCCGTTCGTCGACCTCGGGGTCGAGGGCATCGACAAGACGGCGCTCGAGTCGATCCCGACCCACGTGCTCGAGCGAGCGGCCGCGATCCCGTACCGGATCGAAGGCAACGTCCTGAAGATCGCCGTCGCCGACCCGACGAACGTGCAGACGATCGACGAGCTCCGGCTCGCCACCCGCTATCGGCTCGAGGTCGGTGTTGCGCCCCGCGAGGACATCGAGATCGAGCTCCGCAAGAAGGTTCGCGCCACGGAGGTCTGGGAGCGCGCCGCGCTCGTCGAGGACGAGCTCGAGGTCGAAACGTCGGAGGACGAGGACGATCTCGAGGCCGACGACGGTGTCTCCGACGCCCCGCTGGTCCGGCTCGTCAACTCGATCATCCTCCAGGCGGCCGAGGACGGGGCCTCCGACGTCCATTTCGACCAGCACGACGACGCGCTCGTCGTCCGGCTCCGCGTCGACGGCGTCCTCCACGAGGTGCAGCGGATCCCGAAGCGCCTCGCGATGGCGGTGACCACGCGCCTCAAGGTGCTCGCGAAGCTGGACATCGCTGAGCGGCGTAAGCCACAGGACGGCCGTATCTCCCTTTCGGCCAAGTCGGCTGGGCGCACGCTCGACATCCGTGTCGCGGTGCTCCCGACCGTCGAGGGCGAGGGGATCGTCATGCGTCTCCTCGACAAGTCGAAGCGCCCGCCGACGCTCGAGGAGCTGGGGCTCTCGGACGACATGCGGGTGCTCCTCGAGGAGATCGTCCAGAAGCCGACCGGCGCACTCCTCGTCACGGGGCCGACCGGCTCGGGTAAGTCGACGACGTTGTACGCGTCGCTCGCAGAGATCAACCGCCCCGAGATCAACATCATCACGGTGGAGGACCCGGTCGAGTATCGCCTGGCAGGTCTGAACCAGGTGCAGGTGAACCCCCGCGCCGGCCTCACGTTCGCTTCGGCCCTCCGCTCCATCCTTCGTTCCGACCCGGACGTGGTGATGGTGGGTGAGATCCGCGACGTCGAGACGGCCAAGATGGCCATCGAGGCGGCCCTCACAGGTCACTTCGTGCTCTCCACGCTCCATACCAACGACGCTCCCGCCGCGCTCACGCGGTTGAACTAGATGGGCGTCGAGCTGTTCCTGACCGGCGCGGCGGTCACCGCCGTGCTCGCTCAGCGCCTGGCCAGAAAGCTCTGCACCCACTGTTGCGAGATGTACATCCCGACTCGGGAGGAGCTCCTGAACGCACGCTTCTCCCCGGAGCAGGTGGCTGCGGCCGACGGCGTCAGTCTCTATCGCAAGCGCGGCTGCCCGCGCTGCAGCCAGAGCGGCTACAAGGGCCGGATCGGCATCTACCAGCTCATGGTCATGAACGAGGAGCTCGGCGCTCTCGCCGCGCGCCATGCGAGCCGCGAGGAGCTCGAGCGCGAGGCGATGGAGAGCGGCATGAAGACCTTGTGGGACGACGGCCTGGCCCGCGCCGCCTCGGGGATGACCTCCATCGAGGAGCTCGGCCGCGTCCTGATCTAACCCCGTCGGGGAAGATGGGTACGTGAGCCCGAAGCGAGGAACGGCGGGACTCCCGCCCGAGCAAGACGCCTACGGACAGATCCTCCTTGCCTGCTTCGAAGGCCGGGACGGCCAGGAGATCATCGAGCGCGACGACGGGCTGATCTACTGCGGCGATCCGACCGACTACTTCGCGCCCTACCGACGGTGGCCGGCCCTCGAAAAGAAGGCGATGCGTTACGTTCGGGGCCGGGTCCTCGATGTCGGCTGTGGCGCCGGCCGAGTCGCGCTCCACCTGGAGGAGCGGGGGCAGGAGGTGTTGGCCATCGACAACTCCCCGCTCGCCGTGGAAGTGGCCAGGCGCCGCGGCGTCAAGAGCGCGATCGTGCTCTCCGTCTCCGACCTCGATTCATCCCACGGCGTCTTCGACACGATCCTCTTCGCTCGGAACAACTTCGGTCTCGCGGGCGGCGAACGGGAGGCTCGGCGCCTGCTCCGCCGCCTGCACGGGCTCACGGCCGAGGACGGCAGGATCGTCACGGATAGCGTCGACCCCGCGCGCCACGAGGATCCTGCCTTCCGCGCCTCCCGCAAGCGGGCCGGTGGGACGCAGGCCCAGCGCTACCGGGTCCGGTGGCGCGAGTTCGCAACGCCGTGGTTCCGCTATCTGATGTTCAGCCCAGCCGACTTCGAGCGCCTGGCCGAAGGAACCGGCTGGCGTGTGGCTCGCATTCTCGAGGACGAGTCGCCGCGGTACGTGGCGATCCTCGAGAAGTAGCGGCTAGGCCGTTTCGCAGCCGAGGTACGTGAGCGCGCGCATGGCTTCGTCAACGAAGGCATTGGCATGCACGAGCGTGGCGAACTTGTACGGGCCCGGGCGCAACGGCTCGACCCGAAGGCCCGAGACCGGATAGACCTCGCAGTCCACGATGAAATCCGGTCCGTTCTCGACCATCCGGAGCGTGACGACCTGCCGGCCGTCCTTGCGCGCCGAGCGGATTGCGAGCTCGCGCTCACCTTCAATCCCGAGGACGGGAAGCGCGGCGGCTTCGCTCACAGCGCGGCGTTCTCCGCTGCCTGCGCGACAGTCTCCCGGTCGGCGTAGCCCTCGAGGACGTTGACGGCGCCCTGCCAGCGGGCGAAGACCAGCACGGCCGGCGCCGCGCGGACGTCATAGCGCGAGGCAAGCAGGGCGATCGAGCGTGTATCGGTCACGTCGATCGCGACGAAGCCCGCGCGGACGTCTCCCGCCCCTGCCCGCGCCTCGCGGACGGTGAGCTGGTCGACGGCCGAGCCGGGGGTGTAGAGAACCGCGACGACGACCCTGTGGCGCTTGAGCTGGCGTGCGAGGACGCTGTCCGAGCGCCCACCCGAGGCGCAGTTCTTGGCTCCGAGCTCCCGGGCGATGCGATTGCCCTTCTCGTTCAGCTCGAAGGCCAGCGAGTTCAGGTCGACGAAGAGTGCGACGTCGTTCGCGGCCAGCGCGGCCGAAGCTTGCGTCTCGACCTTCACGAAGCCGGCGAAGTACTCGATCATCTTGTTGACGCGAGCCTCGTCGCGCTCTGGAGGCGCGAGCGCCCTGAGCTGGACGAGCGCCTGGTCGGCGAGCGCGAGCGTGTTCGGCAGCGTCTGCGCGACCTCGGCCGACGTCTGGGGCTCGCCGAGCTTCGCGATCGCGGCCTCGGCCCCCACGCAGATCGCGTTCGCCCGCTCGCGCCATTGCTTGCGCGTCAGGCGCGTCTGCTGCGGATCCTTGGCTACGGGGATCGCCTCTGGCTTCGGAGCAGGCTCCTCCGCCGGTGTTCCGGTGAACGCAAGAGCGCCGTACCCGAGCCCCAAGAGGGCCAGCACGGCGACCGGGAGGAGCACGCGAAGGCGAAGCTGCGACCGCATGCTCTTTCTATCGGCAGCGGAGCTGTCGGTCTTGACGGGAACCGGCCGGGAGCTGAGGCCCGGCGCCGGCGAGCGTCGTTAAAATGAGAAAGGGCGCGGTTTCCCGCGCCCTTTCTCTTCGAACCACGTGTCTCTGACTAGCAGAGGCCCGTGACGATGTCGCCGCCGGGACCGACGAGATGGAACTCTTTCCCACCCGTGGTCGCAGGGACGTTCTCGATGCAGTACGTCGTGGCGGTGAGATCCTGGAAGGCCACGTTCTTGATGCCGGCGTCATAGCTCGCCTGAAGCCCGGCGAGCGTGATGCCCGTATAGGCGCCGGTGTCGGCGAAGTACGCCTCGACGCCAGGGACTGCCGCGCGGATGTTCGCACGAGCTGCCTGCTCGTTGGCGCGATCGCGGAACTTGAGGTACGACGGGATTGCGATCGCGAGCAAGATCCCGATGATGATGATCACGACGAGGAGCTCGATCAGGGTGAAACCACCCTCGCGCTCGGTGCCGGTGATCCGCTTTCTGAGCCGGTCAATGATCATGTAGGACTCCTCCTTTGGAGCGTAGGCGTCGTTGGCTCAGCCCCTGTATCGGCGCCCCGGCCCTCCGACCCGCCCCCAAACGAGGGATTTGCGCTTCCCCTTTAGCGCCGCCGTGCGCCTGCCGATAGGCGTTGGCGGAGGGAGCCATGGAAGCGACTCAAGTACTACAAGGGGCCCCGAGCGGGCCCGTCCATTCGATCGATGACCTGCTGGAGCGCATGGTTGCGCGCAGCGCGTCAGACCTTCACCTCACGGTGGGCGCCGAGCCGACCGTGCGCGTCATGGGTCAGCTCGAGCGGATGGAGGAGTTCGGCCGCCTTACCCCGGAGGACACCCAGCGGCTGCTCTATCGGATGACGTCGACGGAGCAGCAGAAGCACCTCGAGATCAAGCGACAGCTCGACATGTCGCACTCGATCCCGGGCCTGGCTCGCTTCCGCGTCAACATCTATTTCCAGCGCGAGAGCCTCGGCGTCGCCTTCCGGATGATTCCGACCGAGTTGAAGACGCTCGAGCAGCTCGGCGTCCCGAAGTCACTCGAAGACCTCGCGGACAAGCCGCGCGGCCTCGTCCTCGTCACGGGCCCGACCGGGTCGGGCAAGTCCACCACGCTCGCGGCGCTGATCGACCTGATCAACCCCACGCGGCAGGACCACATCATGACCATCGAGGACCCGATCGAGTTCCTCCACCGCCACAAGCGTTGCATCGTGAACCAGAGGGAGATCGGCCCAGATGCGACCAGCTTCGCCGAGGCGCTCCGAGGGGCGCTCCGCCAGGACCCCGACGTGATTCTCCTCGGCGAGATG
>JBPCPR010000238.1:0-6300 GCA_050998925.1 Gaiellaceae bacterium | reverse complement strand
CCGAGCGCCCGGGCGGCCGCAGGGACGTCCTTGGTCAACAGCTGATCCTGGAGCGCCTTGGTTGCCGTCGCGACCACGACGCGTTGACCGGAGAGGAGAGCCGGGATCAGGTAGGCAAGGCTTTTGCCCGTCCCGGTTCCGGCCTCTGCCAGCAGGTGCTCACCGGACTCGAGCGCATCGGCGACTGCAGCAGCAAGCTCGCCCTGCTGGGCCCGGGGCTCGAAGCCGGGCAGGGCGGCGGCGAGAGGACCGGAGGCACCGAAGAACGTCTGCATGAGTGGGCCAGAGGCTAGAGAGGTCCCCGGCCATCATAAGCGAACCTGTGTTCTGGTTCTACTGCCCTTTAGGACGAGAGTTCGGCGATAGACGGAGGTCGGCGCCGATTGGGGGCGCGATTCGAAAAACGTCGCTCTTTGCGTGTTCTTCCACACACGGCGCTTGACTCATCTGCCGCGCGGGCCGTAGGCTGCGCGAGCCAGATCCGGTAAGCCTCACGGCTCGCCGGATTTGGCGTTTTTTTCGGGCTTTTTCGGGGCACATCACTGCCCGAGCCCCTACGAGGAGGTACTCACTAATGGGATGGCTTGACAAGCTCATGGGACGAGGCAAGCAGGCTGCCGGCACAGCAACGGACTCTCCCTCGATGCGTGAGGAGGGCCGGCACCAGGAAGCGGCCGGACAGGCTGACGACCGCGCAGGCGCGGCCGAAGATCGCGCTCAGGTCGAACGCGAGCGCTCGGCAAAAGAGAGCGCCGAGGCAGACCGCCTGAACCCGTAACGAAGGTCCCCTAAAGGGGGTGCCGTCCGGCGCCCCCTTTAGCGTTTGTCGGTCCATGGCCGCTTACGCATCCCTTGGAGTGCTCGTCGCCCTCGGAGCCTTCGGCTTCGTCTGGCTCGCGCGCTTCTTGCGCGCCGAGTCCGCCCGAGTACGCGTCGAGAGCGGTACTCAGCTCGCCGAGCGAAACGCTGAGGTCGACCGGCGTCTCGTTGGCATGATCGAGACGATGGACCGCCGCCTCGGGGAGCTCGACGGCAAGGTCGATCGAAGGCTCTCGGATCTCGACACCAAGGTCGACCGCCGTATGGAGAGCGCGTCCCAGACGTCGCAGAAGATCCACGAGCGCCTCGGCAAGGTGGGTGAAGCGACCGACCAGATGCTCGAGCGCGCCAAGGACCTCGCTCGGCTCGAACAGGCGCTCCGGCCCCCGAAGGCGCGGGGCGGGTTCGGGGAGTACCTGCTCGGGACCCTGCTCGCAGACATCTTCCCGCGCGACAAATACGAGCTTCAGTACGGCTTCCGTGGAGGTGAGCGGGTGGACGCCGTCATTCGCATCGACCGCTCGCTGGTCCCGGTCGACGCCAAGTTCCCGCTCGACAACTTCCAGCGCATCGTCGAAGCCGAAAGCGATGACCAGCGCGAGCTGCACGCGAAGCAGTTCTGCCGCGACGTGAAAGGCCACGTGGACGCGATCGCCGACAAGTACATCCGGCCCGAGGAGGGCACGTACGAGTTCGCGCTCATGTACCTGCCGGCGGAGGCTGTCTACTACGAGCTGGTCTGCGGGCGGCTCGGCGGCGACGCGAGCCCGCTCGCCTACGCCCTGGAGCGCCGCGTCATCCCGGTTTCCCCCTCCACCCTGCATGCATATCTGATGGTGCTCGTCCTCGGCTTCAAGGGGATGCAGATCGAGGAGCACGCCCGCGAGGTGATGGCCTACTGCGGGCAGCTCACCCGCGACTTTGGGCGCTTCCGGGAAGATTTTGAGCTGGTTGGGACGCACCTCGGCCGGGCGCAGTCCAAGTACGTCGAAGCCGAGAAGCGGATGGGGAAGTTCGAGACCAAGCTCGAGCGAGCTGCCGAAAGCGACGTCCCCGCGCTCGTCGAATCGCCGCCCGAGCTCCCGCGCGCGCTCGACGCTGCCTGATCGGAGAGGTCAGCCCGAGAGGCGAGCCACTGTGGAGGCAAGTGCCTCCGGAACGCGCCTGTCGAGGACCAGAGCCCAGTGGTCGAGGTCTGGGAATGCCAGAGCCTCGGAGCCGTAGAGTGCGGCAACGGTCCGACCCCGGTCTGCGGGAAACTCCTTGCCGTATACGACGACCGATGGGCACGAAAGTGTCGACACGCTGATTCCCCGCTTGCGCTCTGCACGTGCAACCGTCGACTCCGGACGGGCGGGCACGCTCTCGGGAAAGGGCCCGTAAGCCACCTGCGGATCGAACGTCCCGGGCACCAGAGGCACCCCAGGATCAGGCCCCTGAATCTCTGCCGGAGGGCTCGGTTCGAGCACCCCGACCAGATCGGGCCGAGTGGCCTCGACGGCCATCAGGACGGCAAGGCCACCGAGGCTCCAACCGGCGAGGACCAGCGGGCGCGGGACACCCTCTGTCGCTCGCTCGATGACCGCGGCGTAGTCGGCCATGGAGGCTTCGGCGACGCCGAGCCCTGCTTGCAGGTCGACGAGCTCGAGCCGCCAGCCCTCGAAGCAGCTCCTCCAGGATTCGAAGATCCAGGGCCCGCTCCCCGCACCGTGCACGAGGACGAGCGTTCCCGCTTCGCGCCTGGACTCGTCACTCCGTCCTGCCAATCCCTCCTAATAGCGAAGCAGTGCGCCGATGCCATCGACCGGCGCGAGATCTTGGGCGTGCTGCACGACCCAGACGGCTCCTCCGTGAACGAGCGTCTGGTGGACGAGCAAATCGAGACCGTTCTCCCGCTCCTCGAGGGAAGTGCCGTCGAGCGGGCACTTCCCTCCGGTCGCGGCCAGACGACCGCAAGCGGGGCAGCGCCACGATCGCCGATCCGTCCCGTCCTGGACCAGCAGAAGCTCCACCCTGCCGTCGGAGGCGGCTTCGAGCGTCGCCTCCCAACCGGAGGAAGCGCGTCCGCCCCGCCCGGCCTCCTCGCGCCAACGCTCGACCGTCTCGCGCTCCCTGTCGATCCGCCAACGCTCGAGCACGGGTGTCGCGAGCTCCAGGAGCTCGGCCGGGCCGGCATGAGCTTCGGCGTGAGTGTGCCCGGCGACAGCGTTCCGCGTCTTCTGGGAGAGAAGCTCGTCGAACTCCGCCCAGATCTCGTGGGTGGCGACGACGACGACACGCGGGCCGTGGAGACGACGCACGAGCGAATCCAGGCGCTCGGCCACGGTGCGAAGGTGCTCGAGCGCCTGCACGTCCACGTGTCGCTGCAGGCGGGATTGTGAGAGCCCACCCTGATCGTGGCGGCGCAGTTGCTCCTCGAAGAGATTGTCGACCTCCTCGAGCGTGCCGCCGCGGAGGTGAAAGAAGCGTCCCTGCTCCCGGCTGACCACGACCACGATCGCCCCCTCGCCGCGCCCGACGAGGGGCACGAGCGGCGCCAGGTAGAGCTGGCGGTCGACCTTGATCTCGTCGTCGACCGGCTCGCTCAGAGGCAGAGGCCGCCATACGTTGTCGAGCCCGTCGGCAAAGACCGCGAGCCCGTGGGCACCGTCCCGCTCGAGCTCGTCCACGACGTAGGTTCGGATCCGGTCGAAATCGGCCTGGAGGGACAGCCTCTGGTCGTGCGACAGATCACGCCGATGTGCGCCTCCGGACTTGGAACCCTGATCGAGGAGCGAGTTGAGCCGGGTGTGCGCGTCGGCGGGGGTCGGAACCACACTCGGGTCGAGGTTCAGGTAGACGCTGATCGCGCACCCCTTTTCGGCCTCGAACCCAGCGAGGTCCCGGAGATCGTCCCACGAGATCGTCCGTGCCATTTGTCCCCTCGCTACGATTTGCCGCGGGCGTTGAAAACTACAACAAGACGGGAAGCTTGAGCAGCGCTGTCTCGTTTAACGTCAAGAAGGGCCGAACAGGCTCCGCGATCTTCGGCAGAGAGGAACGAGTGAGCGACAAGAGCGTTCGCGAAGTGATCATCATCGGCGGCGGGCCGGCGGGATATACCGCCGCGCTCTACACCGCCAGAGCCAACCTGAATCCACTCGTCATCGAGGGGTTCGCCTGGGGCGGACAGCTCATGATCACGAGCGACGTCGAGAACTACCCGGGCTACCCAGAAGGTGTCCTCGGCCCCGCGATGATGCAGGATTTCCGAACCCAGGCGGGTCGCTTCGGCACCGAGTTCGTGAGCGACGACGTCACGAAGGTCGACTTCTCGGAGCGGCCCTTCCGCGTGTGGGTCGGCGAGGAAGAGCACAGGGCCGAGACGGTGATCATCGCGACGGGAGCCGTCGCGCGCCAGCTCGGGCTCGAGTCTGAGCGCAAGCTCCAGGGGGCTGGAGTCTCCTACTGCGCCGTGTGCGACGCGGCGTTCTTCAAGGAGAAGAACGTGGTGGTGGTCGGGGGCGGCGACTCGGCGATGGAGGAAGCTGTCTTTCTGGCGAAGTTTGCAGACAAGGTCACGGTCGTGCACCGTCGCGAGGCCTTCCGTGCCTCGCCGATCATGGTCGACCGCGCACACGCGAACGAGAAGCTCGAGTTCGTCCTCGACTCCGTGCTCGAGGAGATTCGCGATACGGATGTAGGCCGCGTCACGAGCGTGGTCACACGCAACGTGAAGACCAACGACGTGACCGAGATCCCGGCCGACGGAGTCTTCGTGGCAATCGGACACGATCCCTCGACGAAGCTCTACGAGGGCCAGATCGACATGGACGACTCGGGCTACATCCTGACGAAGGGGAAAACGACCGAGACCAACGTCACCGGCGTCTTCGCGGCGGGCGACGTGCAGGATCACGTCTACCGGCAGGCAGTCACGGCGGCCGGGTCCGGCTGTCAGGCGGCCCTCGATGCGGAACGATTCCTCGCGGCGCGAGAGGGCGCATCCGAGGTGCCGCTCGTCGAAGACGGTGCCCTCGCGACGCCCACCAACTGGTAGCGCTGCCGGCGGCGGAGAGCCGCGACACTTGCGATCCAAACGGTGCGCCACATGTGCGTTTTTCCTCGTTACGCTCGAAAGCGGGTGGTGGGTTGGGGTGCCCCGGACGGACCCGGGTTGACTCGGACGCGCGAGCCACGCTGTCGTCGCCCCGGCCGCGGGCCCCTGGGTAGCATCGCTCTCGTGCCGTACTTCATCTGCCCCCACTGTCGTCGCCGTTCCGTCGACCACGATCGGCGCGAGGGGCTGACCGACCGCGCGGTCGGCTGTCCCCACTGCGGGTTCGGGTTCCTCTTCGAGCTCCTCCACGACTACTACCCTTCCCCCGGCACCGGCTTCGTCGTCTGCGATCGCGAGTGTCGGGTGATCGCCACCGGTCAGGGCGTCTTCGAGCTCACCGGCTTCCGGGAGCAGGACGTGCTCGGCCAGGACGTGATGGAGATCTTCGAGCTGAACGGGGACGATCAGAACCCTGCGCACCTGGTCGTGGAGTGGGGAGTGCGACAGCTCGACAAACACGCCTCCCTGACGACGCGGTCGGGTGTGACGAAGCCCGTTCGAGTCGACTTCTTCCCCGCCTACGACGAGGACGGAGGGCTCCTCGTCGCACTGACTCCGAACTAAGCGTCGCGAGGAGGTCAGGTCCTCCTACGCGGCCAGATTGGGTTCGTCGCCGCCGACCAGGCCGAGCGCCACTGGTCTTTCGCGCGCATCCTCACGTGCGGCGAAGAGCTGGGCGTCGACCCAGGCCTGGAGCTTCTCGACCGATCTGAGCGCGGCAGCCAGGTCGGTGACCTCCGCTCGAAGGCCGCGGACCTCCGCGGCCGAGAAGACACCCAGACGCTCGAGCTGGGCAGATGTGTCCGGCCCGAGCGCGCGCCGTGCCTCCCGCTCGATCGACGCCTGACGAAGACGGTCCCGCGACCGCTCGAGCTGGGCTGCGAGACCAGCGTGCTTGGCAGCGAGAACATCGAGGTAGACGGCGAGATCGACCGTTCGCATCCCGGACGACGCTAGGCGGGATCACCGCACGAAGGGCGCCCCGACAGCGCCGAGAGAGGCGCAGGATCGCGCCGAATCAGACGCGGCTGGACGGGCAGAGGTCGTGCACGATGCACCGTTCGCAGCGTGGCCGGCGCGCCAGGCAGACGCGACGCCCGTGCCAGATGAGGAGATGCGGGAACCGCGCCCAGTCCTCCCGGGGAACGAGACGCCGCAGGTCCCGCTCGATCTTGACGGGATCCTCCCGCCGCGTGAAGCCGAGCCGCTGCGAGAGCCGGCGTACGTGGGTGTCCACGACGATCCCCTGCGTCGCTCCGCGCTCGGCCGCGACGACGTTCGCCGTTTTCCTCCCCACTCCGGGCAGACGCACGAGCTCTTCGAGCTTGAGCGGCACCTCGCCGCCAAACGCCTCGAGCAGGATCGCCATCGCGCCTCTCAGG
>JBPCPR010000218.1:0-14808 GCA_050998925.1 Gaiellaceae bacterium | reverse complement strand
GCCCGACGGCGGCTACGCGGATGCGCAGAAAATGGCGCTTGGCTGGTTCGCGGCCGGGCTCCGGCTCGGCGTCCAGCCGCTCCTCGGGCGGGCGGCGACTGCGATCCGGGTCGAACGGGGTCGGGTGACCGGCGTCGAGACGGATGCGGGGTTCTTGTCCGCTGGGGCGGTGGTGGACGCGGCCGGCGGCTGGGGGCCCGAGCTCGCTCGCACGGCCGGCGTCGATCTCCCGGTCTCGCTCCAGCGCGTTCAGGTCGCCCGCGTTCACCAGCCCCTGGATCGATCGCAGGCGCGGCGAACCTTCTCCGACATGGCAACGAACCTCGTGCTCCGGCCCGACCGGGCAGGCACGGCGCTCGTCGCCGCCTACCAGCCGGAGGAGCGGCTCGACTCCCGGGACGAGTGCGACCCCGCCGTCGACGGGGACTACGAGGAGGCCGTCCGCCAGGCGTTGCGCGCTCGCGTCCCTTCCTACGCCGGTGCGAAGTGGCTCGGAGGCTTTGCGGGTGCCTACGACTACACGCCGGACTGGAACCCCATCCTCGGTTGGGCCGCCGGTGTAGATGGGCTCTACGTCGCGCTCGGGTGGAGCGGGCACGGCTTCAAGCTCGCGCCCTCGGTCGGAGAGGTGGCGGCAGTGCACGTGCTCGGCGAGAGGCCCGAGATCGACGTGGAGAGCCTCTCGCCGGGACGCTTCGAGCAGAGCAAGCTCCTGCCGCTCGCCTATGGGCCGGGCGCTCGCGCCTAGAGGGAATGGTGGAACGCCGCTCGTCGTCGGGGCGAGAGCGCGGCCCGGCGGCACAGCGCTCGTTTCGCCAAGCCCTCCTACAGTAACCTCCCGCCCAGCTTGACGAGCACGGTCACCATCGTCCCCGGCCTCGAGCCGGTCGCGGCTCTGCACCGGCGCGAGCTGCCTCAGAAGGACAACCTCTGCGGCGCGTTCTGGGGGACGCTCGCCTTGCGCGGAGCCGGGGTGACCGAGGTCGATGGTGAGCCGGTCGACCAGGACCTCGTCGCACTGCATGCCGGCACCACGCTCCCGGAGGGCGACCCGGAGACCTTCGTCCCGCACGGCGCCGTGCCGCGGAACGACTATCGCCTCGAGCTCCCCCTCACGGCTGATCCCGAGGCGTCCGGGACCTCGGCACCGGCCCTCGCGCGTTCGATCGAGCGGCTCTCGGGCGGCAAGCTCGCCGTCGTGCCGGTGGCCGGGCACTGGAGCGGCGAGAGCGTCCTCGACCTCGTCGAGATCGTGGCCGAGACCGCGCCGGAGGCGCTCGCCCTCGCCAATATCGACACCCGTCCGCTCTGGGGCTCTCACCCCGATCCGGCCCTGGTCGTTGCGCACTTCTCCGGAGCGGACGTCGATCCGCCTCCGTCCGACTGGAGCGTCGGTCATTTCTTCAACCTGCTGGGGACGATTCGCGGTCCCGGCGGCTCCTTCGTGTTCGTGCGGGACTCGTACGCATCTCTTGGCTGGGGCGGCCATCATCTGCAGCCGCCGGACGTGCTCGCCGCCGCCCTCGAGCGGGGAGACGGTCCGGAAGGAGGCATCCTCTGCGTCTGTCCTTCGGCCGAGCACACGGCGCTCCGCGGGCGGCTCGCGGGGAGCTACGAGCTGCGGCACTGGGGGAACGGAACGCCGGACCCCGAGGGGCGCTAGTGGCCACGGACGCAGGGAAGATCCTGGACGGCTGGAGCTCGGACGGGATCGAGCTCGTCCGGTTCGAGCTCCCGGACATGCACGGCACGAGCCGCTCGAAGCTGATCCCGATCGACCAGGCGGCGGGCTACGCCGCGGGCGGGCTGAACATGTACGGCGGCGCGGGCGTCCTCGACAGCCGCTCCGACGTCGTGCCGGGCACGCTGTACAACGAGGAGGTCGGCTACGGCGACCAGCGCCTCGTGCCGGACCTCGAGACGGCGGCCGTCGTCCCCTGGGTCGACGGCACCGCGCGCTTCATCTGCGATTCCGCGTGGGACGACGGCACCCCGCTCGCCGCGCTCCCGCGCCATGTCTTCCGGCGCGTTCTCGACCGCTGTCACGAGCTCGGCTATGAGGCGATGATGGGCTCCGAGCCGGAGTTCTACCTCCTTGACCCGGAGACGAACGAACTCCTCTTCGAGGGGCACCACATCTTCAACACCGTCCGGAACACGTACGTCCCGTTCGTGCAGGAGCTCGTCGGCCAGTTGAACGCGATGGGGCTCGGGATCATCACCGCGAACTGCGAGTACGCGGGTTCGCAGTGGGAGGTCAACTTCGCGCCGGCCACCGGCATGGCGGGGCCAGACAGCGCCTTCACCTTCAAGAACGCGGTCAAGGAGCTAGCCCACTTGCATGGTTATCGCGCCACCTTCATGTCGAAGCCGTTCGCGGACTCGGCCGGGTCCGGCTGCCACACCCATTTCAGCCTGCTCGACCCGAAGAGCGGCGAGAACCTCTTCGGCGAGGAAAGTGCCGAGGCCGGCATCTCCGATCTCTGCCGCCATTTCGTTGCGGGCCAGCTCCGGCATGCTCGCTCGATCTACACGTTGCTCGCGCCGACCGTGAACTGCCTGAAGCGCCGGCGGACGCACACGTTCAGTCCCACGAACGTCTCCTGGGGCTTCGAGGACCGCTCGGCCTTCGTCCGGATCAAGGGTGGCTCCGTCAAGTCGCGCCATGTCGAGAATCGAGCTCCCACCGGTCTTTCGAACCCGTACCTGGCCGGCGCGGCCGTCCTCGCCGCAGGCCTCCTGGGAATCGAGGAAGAGCTCACGCTCGAACCGCCGGCCCGGGCGCCCGCCGAGGAGGATCCCTCGAAGCCCCCGCTCCCGGAGAACGTCCGGGAGTCACTCGAGGCGCTCGAGTCGGACGAGAAGATCGTCGATCTCCTCGGCGGGGAGTTCGTCCAGGCCTACGGCGTCATGCGCCGGTACGAACTCCAGCGCTTCGCTGACCATGTGACCGACTGGGAACGCGTGGAGTACCTGGAGATCTATTAGTGGTAGCAAGCGTCTGGCCCCGCAACAGGATTCCGTTCGCCTTAAAGCTCCTCGCCTTGCGCGCAGTTTCGCGTCGGTGGAGTGCGGGCTTCAGGCCAGACTCTGGCTGCGAGGCCAGTTAAGTAAGAATTGTATCTTGTTTGGCTTGAGTGCGCTTACATGACCGGCTGAGGCAGGTGTGAAGCTCTCCTAGCCGGCATGCTGGGCGGCCCGGTCACGGGCTGTCGCGACGAAGCTCGCCAGGATCGCGCTCTCGTCCCGGGACTCCGGATGCCACTGCACGCCGAGGATCCAACGCCCGTCGGCGGCCTCCAGTGCCTCCGGGAGCCCGTCCTCGACGGCGCGGCCCGAGATGACGAGCCCTTTGCCGAGCACGTCGATCGCCTGATGGTGGTGGCAGTGGGCGACGTGCAGGCCCTCGCCCGTGGCCTCTGCTGCAAGCGACCCCTTCTCGAGCTCGACGTGGTTCTCGGCGTCCTCGAACCCTCCGAGCTGGCGCCGGTGGATGTTCGACCCGTCGGGAGTGGCCAGATCCTGGACGAGCGTGCCCCCGAACGCGATGTTCAGAATCTGCATGCCGCGGCAGACCCCGAGCACGGGCAGGTCATAGTCGATCGCGTGGCGCACCATCGCGAGCTCGAAGTCGTCGCGCTCGCGGTACGTCTTCTCCGTCCCAGGCTCGCGCTCGGCGCCGTACGTCGCCGGGTCGATGTCCGCACCGCCGATCAGAAGGAGGGCATCGATGCCGTCGACCAGGCGCTCCGGCCCGCGCCCGTCGACCGGGAGCAGTACGGCGAGGCCGCCGGCGCCCTGGACGGCACGGACGTAGGAGTCCGCGACGAGGTGGGCCGGCTGGTCCCAGAAGCTCCAGCGGGCCTGCTCCGAGACGGCGCAGATCCCGACGACCGGGAAGATCGCCTCAGACGGCTCGCTCGTAGCGCTCGCGCTCCCAGTCGCTGACGCTCTCCCGCCAGGCCTTGAGCTCCCAGGCCCTCGAGGTTGCGTAGTAGTCGCTGAAGGGCTCGCCGAGACCGCTGCGGAGCTCACCGTCGGCGCGGAACGCGGTGAGGGCGCTCTCCAGCGACCCTGGCAGCTCGGGGAGATCGTCCCGCGCATACGCGTCGCCCTCGACCGCAGGCGGCGGCTTCAGTTCGCCTAGAAGGCCGTTCGCGGCCGAGACCAGGAGCGCGGCGAGGGCCAGGTAGGGGTTCGCGTCGGCTCCCGGGCGGCGGCACTCGATCCGGCAGCGCTCCGGCTTGGCCGAGCCGATCACGCGTACTGCGGCGGAGCGGTTCTCCACGCCCCAGCTCGCATTGATCGGAGCGAACCAACCGGGCACGAGCCGCTTGTACGAGTTGATGGTGGGATTGAGGAGGAGCGAGGAGCCGGCGAGGTGCTCGAGCATCCCGGCGACGGCCGAGGTGCAGGCCGCAGGCAGCTCATCGCCGGGCTCCGCCGGGGCGAAGGCATTCGCTCCGTCGCTCCAGCAGGAGATGTGAACGTGACCGCTCGATCCCTCCTCGCCGGGAGCGGTCTTGGCCAGGAAGCTAGCGCGCATGCCGAGCGAGGCCGCGACCTCCTTGACGGCGAACTTCACGAGCGCGGCTCTGTCCGCCGCCTCGAGTCCCTGGCCGGCGGCGAGGTTCAGCTCGAGGAGTCCGGGCCCCGCTTCAGTGTGGACCGCCGAGAGCTCGATCCCGAGGCCCTCGAGCGCCTCGGCGAGCCGTCCGACGAGCTCGTGGTAGCGGGCGATCTCAACCAGGCTGTAGCTGATCCCGCTCGACAGCGGCTGCCCCTCCGGGTCCCAAATCCGGACTTCGTACTCGAACGCCGCCAGGACGTCGTAGCCGAGCTCGCCCATCGTCTCGAGCGCACGTCGCAAGACCTCCCGGGTGGCGAGCTCGCAGGGGCTGCCGTCCCGCCAGGTCGGCGTGCTGAGGCAGATGCTCCACCCCGGGCGCCAGGAGAGCTCCCGCAGCGTGTCCGCGTCCGGGTGGACGATCAGGTCTCCGGCGCCCGAGCGGATCCCGAACTCCTCGTAGTCGGTGATGGGAGTATCGACCGGGTCGAGCCCGAGCAGAAGGTCGGTCGTGACCGTCCCGTCGCGCACCGCAGCGTCGAATGCGCCGCGGCTCAGGGCCTTTCCGCGCAGAGAGCCGTTCAGGTCCGGCATGCCGAGGAGTACGAACTCCCCGGGACTGCCCTTGCTCATGCCGCGAGCCGCTTCTTCACCTGGCGCTCGACCTCGACCATCGCCCCGGCCAGGAGCTCGACCATGGTCGCGAGCTCCTCGTCTGTGGTCGTGTAGGCGGGTGCGAGCAGCGTCTGGTCGCCCGCGTAGCCGTCCGGGGTCGAGTGGGACGACGTGACGAGGAGCCCCTGCGCGAGAGCGGTCGTGTCGACGAGGTGAGCGGCGTTCAGGTCGTCCGGGAGGAAGGACGTCCCGTCCCGCGGGTCGACGAGCTCGGCGCCGAGCAGGAAGCCGCGGCCTCGCACCTCGCCCACGAGCTCGCACGCGTCGAGGGCGGCCGCGAGCTCCTCTCGCAGCCGCGGGCCGCGCTCCGCGACCCGGTCGACGAGGCCTTCCGCCACGAGCTCCTCCAGGACGGCCAGCGCGACGGCGCAGATGAGAGGAGCCCCGTCCCACGTATGCCCGTGCTCGAAGTTCTGGGAGCCGGAGGCGACCGCCTCGTACACGTGCTCGCGGCAGAGGATCCCGGCGAGGGGGGCATAGCCGGCCGCGAGCCCTTTGCCGAACGTGACGATGTCCGGCTCGAGCGGCAGCGGGTCGCCCGCGAACCATGTGCCGGTGCGGCCGAACCCGGTCACGATCTCGTCGAAGCAGATCAGGAAGCCGTGTTCCTCCCGTCGCTTCGCAAGCCCCTTCCAGAACGCGTCCGGTGGCGAGTAGCCGGGCAGCGCAGCCGCGCTCACGGGCTCGCAGAAGTAGGCGGCGATTGTTTCCGGCCCCGCTTCCTCGAGGACGCGATCCAGCTCGGCGAGCGCGGCTTCGCCCGTCTCGTCGAAGCGCCGTGTGCTGGGAGGGAGGTGGAGATGCTCGGCCAGATAGGGCTCGTACGGATGCTGCAGCGAGGGGCGGCCGGTCAGAGCCAGCGTCCCGAGGGTCGCTCCGTGGTAGGCCTGGGCCTGCGAGATGACCCGCCAGCGCCCGCCGTCTCCACGCTCCTCGTGGTAGCCACGAGCCAGTCGCAGCGCCATCTCGTTCGCCTCCGAGCCGCCGGTCACGAACCGCGCTCGTGCCATCTCCGGGGCGGCGACCTCGAGCACCTGGCGCGCGAGCCGTTCCTGCTGGTCGTTCGTGAAGTGGTGGTAGTAGACGTAGGCAAGCCGCTCGGCCTGGGCGGCGGCCGCCTCGACGATGTCCATCCGCCCGTGCCCGAGGCACGCCACCATGGCGCCACCGCCACAGGCATCGAGGATGCGGCGACCGTCGACCCCGTAGAGCCAGACGCCCTCGCCGCGCTCGATGTTCGGGTATGCGAAGTCGAGAAGCCTGGGGAAGACGCTCGTCTCCCCGGCGCGAACCTCGGCTGGCGCGGATACGGTCAAGCCCGCTCGCGTGGCCGAGCGACCCGCTCCAGGAAGCGGTCGAAGAGGCTCAAGCTCGTCGCCCGGGCGCTCTCGCTCCGCTCGTGCGTCTCCTCGAGCAGCCGATCTGGATCGACGCCGTGCTCGTCGAGCTCGTGGCGGTAGGCGCGCACCCAGGCGTCCATGATCTCAGGCGTGACCTCGGGGTGGAACTGGACGCCGAGGCTTCGGCCGATCGAGTACGCCTGCGGGCCGACGCTCGTCTCGGCGAGAATTCGGGCGCCGGGGGGTGTCGTGAACGTGTCGAAATGCCATTGGAACCAGGGCCCGTCGGGAACGAGCTCGGGATCGTGCGTCTCGACAGGCAGCCAGCCGATCTCCTCCCGCTTCGACCGGAAGACCTCGCCGCCGAGTGTCCGGGCGAGCAGCTGGCCTCCGAAGCAGACCCCGAGGATGGGCACGTCTTGGTCTGTGGCAGCTCGCAGCAGGTCGACCTCGTGTGAGATCCACCCGATGCTGTCCTCGTAGGCGGCGAACTCCGATCCGAGCGAGACGATCAGGCCGTAGTCGCGCGGGTTCAGGTCGTGCGGATCCTCCTCGTCGATTCGGAGGATCTCGATCTCGGCACCCCGCTCCTGAAGCCAGGGCTCGATCAGGCCGGGCGGCGTCGGCTGCTCGTGCTGGATCACGAGGGCGCGCCAGCCGGGGCCGGTCGTCGTCGCCTCGTTCACCGGCCCTTCACCCCTACCGCTGGGCCGGTGGCCTGGAGCTTCCCCTCGACGGCGCCCCACACCTCGTGCACGACGGTCGCGAAGCGCTCGACCATCTCCGTCAGCTCCTCGTCGGTGGCCGTGAACGCGGGCGCGAAGAGCGTCTGGTCGCCCGCGTAGCCGTCCCGGGTCGGCTGGGTGGAGAGGACGATCAGGCCGTGCTCGAGCGCAGTCGCGTCGATCTTTCCCGCAACGCCCAGCTCGGGGGGCAGGAAAGACTTCGCGTCGCGGGGGTCGGCGTACTCGATTCCGAGCAGGAAGCCGTGCCCGCGGACCTCGCTCACGAGCGGGACGTCTCGCAGGGCGTCCTCGAGCTCCTGGCGCAGGCGCGGGCCGCGCTCGTGCACCCGCTCGACGAGCCGCTCGCGCCTCAGCGCCTCGAGGACGGCGACCCCTACGGCACACGAGAGCGGCGCGCCGTTCCAGGTGTGGCCGAGCGGGAACCCGCGCGATCCCGCCGCGACCGCGTCGTAGACGTGCTCACGACAGAGAGTGGCCCCAATCGCCGTGTACCCAGCGCCGAGCCCCTTCGCGGTAGCGATCACGTCCGGTACGAACGGGAGGTCGTGAGCGGCGAACCAGCTTCCCGTGCGCCCGAGGCCGGTGACGATCTCGTCGAAGCAGATTAGGAACCCGTGGCGCTCACGCCGCTCAGCCAGGCCCTCCCAGAAGCGGTCCGGCGGCTTGTGGGCAGGAAGCGCGGCCGCGCTGATCGGTTCGCAGAAGAACGCCGAGACGGTCTCGGGGCCGGCTTCCGCCAGGGCGCGGTCGAGCGCCTCCAGCGTCGCCTCGCCGGTCAGGTCGAAGCGCTCGGTCGTCGGCGGGATGTGGAGGAACGCCTGCGGGAAGTACGGGGCGAGCGGGCCGTGGAGGCCGGGCCGGCCGGTCAGCGCAAGCGTTGCGATCGTCGGCCCGTGGTAGCTCTGCGCGGGGGAGATCACCCGCCAGCGCTCCGGCTCCCCGCGATCGACGTGGTAGTGGCGCGCGAGTCGAAGCGCCGCCTCGTTCGCCTCGGCTCCGCCGGTGACGAAGTGGGCGCGCGTGAATCCCTCGGGCGCGACCTCGACGAGCTCGCGTGCCAGTCGTTCCTGCGCGGGATTCGTCAGGAGCTCGTTATGGACGTAGGCGAGCTGGGAGCTCTGCTCGCGTGCGGCCGCGACGAGGTCGGCGCGCCCGTAGCCGAGCGTCGCGGCCATCGAGCCGCCACTCATCGCGTCGAGATAGCGGTTGCCGTCGACGTCCTCGAGCCAGACGCCCTCGCCGCGAACGGCGACGGGGTAGGCGTGGTCGAGCTCGGGCGGGAAGAGTCTCGTCTGGCTGCTGCCGATGGCTCCGTGGGTCACGCTCGCTGCCCCCCGGCTAAGAGGGCTCGGCGAAACACAGCAGTGCCGTCGGGCTGCGCTGCTCGCCCCGGGGCGGCGTCCTCAGTCGCACCGATAGCGCTGCTATCGGCACTCCCTGCGTCCTTGCCTCGGAACGACCATCGCACCCCGACGACGAGCAGCGTTCCACCGATCCCTCCTAATAGGTATCGAACGAGGTCCATTGTTTAGACTAACCCTCCGGTTGCGCTTTGCGGCCAGGACATTATCGAGGGGTGACGCATGAGCGTGAGCACTGAGACGATGCAGGTGCTGGAGCCGGCGACCGAGGAGGTCCTGGCTGAGCTGCCTCGCGCGGGCGTGGACGAGGTCGACGAGGCGATCGCGAAGGCCAAGGAGGCCTTCCCGGCGTGGCGCGACCTGGCCCCGGACGAGCGGGCCAGGCTCCTGCTTTCGCTCTCGCAGGCCATCGAGGACGCCGCCGAGGATCTCGCGACGCTCGAGACGCGGAACGTCGGCAAGCCGATCGGCGACGCCCGGGGCGAGGTCGGCATGGTCGCCCACACGTTCCGGTACTACGCGGGCGCTCCCGAGCGGCTCCTCGGCGACACGATCCCCGTCGCCGGCGGCGTCAACATGACGTTTCGGGAGCCCCTGGGCGTGGTCGGCCTGATCACGCCGTGGAACTTCCCGCTCCCGATCGCCTCCTGGAAGGTGGCGCCCGCGCTCGCGGCCGGCAATACGATCGTCCTGAAGCCGGCCGAGCTGACGCCCCTGACCGCGCTCGAGCTCGGACGCCTCGCGCTCGAGGCCGGGATCCCGGAAGGAGTGCTGAACGTCGTCAACGGCCCCGGCCGAGTCATCGGCGAGCGCATCGTGGAGCACCCGGACGTGGCCAAGGTCGCCTTCACGGGGTCGACCGACGTGGGGAAGCGCGTGGCGGAGGTCGCCGCGCAGACGATCAAGCGCGTCACGCTCGAGCTGGGCGGGAAGTCCG
Source organism: Gaiellaceae bacterium (assembly GCA_050998925.1). Classification (GTDB taxonomy): domain Bacteria; phylum Actinomycetota; class Thermoleophilia; order Gaiellales; family Gaiellaceae; genus DASQGA01. Next base: position 5,182 of record JBPCPR010000218.1, on the reverse strand, counting down.
CGAACATCGTCTTCGCCGACGCGGACCTAGAGGCGGCAGCAGCAGCGGCGCCTGGGGCGGTGTTCGGAAACGCGGGCCAGGACTGCTGCGCGCGCTCGCGGATCCTGGTCGAAGAGGCCGCGCTCGACGAGTTCATGGCTGCGCTCGAGCAGTCAGTCGCCTCGTTGCGCGTGGGAGATCCGCTCGACGAGTCGACGCAGATGGGCCCGCTGATCTCGGCCGACCACCGCGAGAAGGTGGCCTCCTACGTGAACGGCGGCACGACCGTGGCGATCCGCGGCGACGCCCCCGATGGGCCGGGGTTCTGGTTCCCGCCGACCGTGCTCTGCCCCGTCTCGAACGACGACCGGGCTGCGCGCGAGGAGATCTTCGGGCCCGTCGCGAGCGTGATCCCCTTCCGTGACGAGGCGGAGGCGATTCGCCTGGCCAACGACACGATCTATGGTCTCTCCGGCTCGATCTGGACACGCGACGGCGCCAGGGCGCTGCGGGTGGCGCGGGGTGTCGAGGCGGGGACGCTCTCGGTCAACTCGAACAACTCGGTCCGTGTGACGACGCCGTTCGGCGGGTTCAAGCAGTCCGGAGTTGGCCGCGAGCTCGGCCCGCACGCGCTCGACTACTACACCGAGCTGAAGAACGTCTTCATGGCGACCACGTAGCGGCACTGGCGGAGCTAGTGAGCTCGCGGGCGCTCTTCGGAGCCCGCACAAGCCGCCGCCGCGGCCAGGTCTACATCGTGCTCGCCGCGCTCGCGTGGTCGACCGCGGGCGTGCTCCAGCGCGAGCTCGAGGTCGACACGGCCACCCAGATCGCGGGCCGTGCGGTCTTCGCCACCCTCGCGCTCTTTGCCTTCGTCACGGTCATGGAGCGTGGACATGTCATTTCCGCCTTCACGTCGATGCGGGCTGCCTCGCTCGCCGTCGCCGCCCTGACTGCTGTCGCCTCGGGCAGCTTCATCGTCGCGCTCAACCACACGACCGTCGCCAACGTCCTCTTCATGCAGGCTGTGTCGCCGATCGCGGCCGCGCTGATCGCCTGGGTCGCGCTCCGAGAGTCGATCTCCCGCCGCACGGTCGTGGCGATGGCGGTGGCCCTGGTCGGAGTCGGCCTCATGGTCGGGGGACCGGGCGGGGCGCAGGGCCTAGGTCTCGTGCTCTCCGTGGTCATGATGCTCGCGTTCGCGCTGGGAGTCGTGATCACGCGCCACCGTCGCGACATCTCGATGGCGCCGGCCATCTGCCTGTCACAGGTCTTCCTCGTGGTCGTCTCGGGGCCGTTCGCCGGGCCGGGGACGATCGGGTCGAGGGATCTGCTCTTCATGGTCATCCTCGGAGTCGGGCAGATGGGCCTCGGGCTCGCGTTCCTCACCCTCGGCGCCCGCCTCCTCCCGGCGGCCGAGGTGGCGCTGATCACGCTACTCGAGATCGTGCTGGCACCGCTCTGGGTGTGGCTCACGATCTCGGAGACCCCGGCCACAGCCACGCTCGTCGGCGGTGTCGTCCTGATCGCGGCCGTCGTCCTGCAGGCAGGCGGCGAGGAGAGCTCCGACGAGCCTGTGCGGGGCGAACCGGCGCGCGCTCCGCCGCTCTCGCCGCACGGGCGCTAGGGACTAGAGCAGCGCCAGGATCTCGCCGGCGTCCGGAAAACGGCCCTTGCGTTCCTTCGAGAAGATCACGGAGCCGTCGAAGACGACGTCGAACTGATTCTTGGCGCCCGCCTCGGCGACGGCCGAGTGGGACGTCCCCGCGCTAATCGCGGCCGCGAGACTCGCGGCCCGTTCGTCGTACCCGCTTCAGACGGGGCAGTAGAGAACGTGCACGGTGCTCATCGTGGGCGCAACGCTAGCAGCGACCGAGGCCGGCTCAAGCCGGGCGTGGGAGGCCCGCCGCGCGTGGCGAGCCTCCCACCAAGCGGCTGCTTACGACTTGACCTTGCCGACGAGGCTCTCGACGAGCTCCTGGGATTCTTCGGAGACGACGCCGGTCGGGCTGTCGGGTAGGCCCGCCTTCTTCCTGAGCTTCTGTGCGATCTCGGCGATCTCATACGGCGCATAGTCCGGAGCGAAGACAGTCGGCTGGGGCGGGAGGTCGTGCGCCGGTGCCCCGACCGGATGCGGGACCTCCGCGACCTCCAGATCCTCGCCCGTCTCCGGATGGGAACCGGTGAAGACCGCGGTCGACTCCTGGAAGTCCTCCTGGGAGAAGCGGTAGAGCTTCAGATGCTCGCCTCGCTCGATGGGAGGCTGGCACTCGGGGATCTTGTCCGTGGGGATCCGCGGGGTTGGGAACATCTTCTTCAGATCGGCGCCCGTCAGATGCTCGACCGCCCGCGCGTAGGCAACCTGGTGAACCCCTCCGCGAACGAGCAGGTAGCCGGTCAATGCACGCGCGGCCGGATGATCCACCATCTCGTACACCTTGAGCTTGTTGTTCCGCGCCGCGGTCTCGAGGAAGAAGTTGTGTGTCATGTCCTCGACGAGGTCGCCGGACGAAAAGACGTAGTCGCCGTTCCACGGGCGGCCCTGCGAGTTCTGGGGCTACCGCCCTTGATCGAATGCGGCAGCGCGTGGGCGCGCGAGTCGCCGTTGATTTCGAGCAGGGGCTTCACCCCTTGCAAACATCACTTATGCGGAGTAAAAGAAAGCTCTTGGTTTCGCGCGCCTCGAACGGTCACCGACTGCATCGAAACAGCACTGTCCCGACGCTCGTCCTGGGCGGAGGACCGGCCGGGCTGACGGCCGCCTACCTCTTGGCGAAGCAGGGCGCTCCAGTCCTCGTTCTCGAAGCTGAGCCCGATCTCGGCGGGCTCGCGAAGACCGTCGAGCGCGACGGCTACCGCTTCGACCTCGGCGGCCACCGCTTCTTCACGAAGAGCGCCGATGTGGATCGCCTGTGGCACGAGATCCTGGACGACCAGTTCCTCCTGCGGCCGCGGCTCTCGCGTATCTACTGGAACGGACGCTTCCTCGACTATCCGCTGAGCGGCGCCGACGTGATCAGGAAGCTCGGGCTCGTTGAGCTCGCTCGGGTCACGGGGTCGTACCTCGCGGCTGCGGCGAAGCCGAAGGGTCAGGAGGAGTCCTTCGAGGAGTGGGTGTCGAATCGGTTCGGCCGCCGGCTCTTCGAGCTCTTCTTCCGCTCCTACACCGAGAAGGTCTGGGGAGTCCCGACTTCGGAGATCCGCGCTGAATGGGCAGCGCAGCGAATCCAGGGCCTCTCGTTCACGAGCGCCGCCCGGGCTGCCTTCTTCGGGAACCGCGGTAACCGCGTCAAGAGCCTGATCAAGGAGTTCCACTACCCCAGGTACGGCCCCGGCCAGATGTGGGAGGCGATGGCCACGGAGATCCGCCGTCTCGGAGGGGACGTTCGCCTCGAGACGCCGGTCGAGGGCCTCGACGTCCGGTCGGGCCGGGTGCGCACGATCGAGGCAGGCGGACGAACGATGCCCGTCAGCAACGTCATCTCGTCGCTGCCCCTCCGGTCGGTCGTTGCGATGACGAGTCCGCGCGCGCCCGCCGAGGTCATGCAGGCTGCGCACGGACTCCGCTATCGCGACTTCGTGACCGTGGCGCTCGTCCTCGACGGTGAGGATCCGTTCCCGGACACCTGGATCTACATCCACGACGAGCGCGTTCGGGTCGGACGGATCCAGAACTACCGCTCCTGGAGCCCTTGGATGGTTCCCGACCCGACGAAGTCCTGTGTCGGCCTCGAGTACTTCTGCTTTGCGGGCGGCGACCTGTTGCGGCTGAGCGACGAGGAGCTCGTCGCGCTCGCCACCCGCGAGCTCGAGCTGCTGGGCCTCGTCCCGGCGAACAAGGTCGAGCGCGGCTACGCCGTCCGGGTGCCCAAGGCCTATCCGATGTACGACATGGAGTTCGGAGAGGGCGTCGAGACCATCCGAGGCTGGCTCGACGGCCTGGAGAACCTCCAGCAGGTGGGCCGGAACGGCCTCCATCGCTATAACAACTCGGACCATTCGATGCTGACTGCGATGCGCGCGGTCGAGAACCTGCTGCATGGCGCGGACCACGATCTCTGGTCCGTGAACGCCGACAGCAGCTACCACGAGCAGTCGATCGAGCCGGAGCACCCCTACCGGAGCGCACCGGAGACACCGGCGATGAGGGAGCCGCTCGAAAGCAGGACGTAGGAAGTGAGCATGCTTCCTCGTCCGGGATCCTCGGGCTCGGCCGGTGGGCTGCCGTGGCCGCCGTTCTCGCCTCAACCTAGGCTATCCCGATCAGCCACGACGCCCCGATAGCCGAGCGGTTCACAGCGACCTTCCGCTCCCGTGGAGCCCGGCACCGCGCCGCCGGCTCGCGCGCCAAGGAAGTGCTCCTGGCGCTGACCCTGTCCGATCTGCGGGCCCGCTACGGCCGCGGCCCTTGGCAGCTCGCAAAATGGTTGCTCGACCCGTTCGCCGTGGTCGGCGTTTATCTCCTGCTCGTGACCTTCGTGCTCGACCGGCCCGGCAGCGCTCCCGGCCTGAGCCTCGCCTGTGCCGTCGTTCCGTTCCAGCTCGTCATGTCGACCCTCATCAACGCGATGGGCGCCGTGGACACCCGTCGGGCGATCATCCTCAACATGCGCTTTCCGCGCGCCCTGATCCCGGCTTCGGCCCTGCTGACGGAAGCTGTCGCTTTCGGGGGAAGCCTGGTCCTCCTCCCGCTCATGATGGCGGCGTATGGGGTCGGTCCCACTGGCTCGATTCTCTGGCTTCCCTTCGTCCTCGCGGCGAACCTGGTCTTCGCGCTCGGGCTCGCGTACCCGGCCTCCCTCTTCGGTCTGTGGTTCCGCGACCTTCGAATCCTCGCGATCAGCCTCGTGCGGGCTGCCTTCTTCCTCGCGGCCGGGCTGGTGGCGTTGAGCGAGATCCCTGGACGGACCGGCGAGCTCGTCCGCCTCAACCCTCTCACCGGGATATTCGAGTCATACCGCGACGTTCTCCTGTTCCAGCAGCGCCCCGCTGCCTGGGAGCTCTTGTACCCCCTGTTGGTCGGGCTCGTGTTGCTTGCGGTCTTCATCCCCCTCTATGGCCGGGAGCAGCAGCACTTCGCCAAGGTGCTCGAGTGAACGTCGCAAGCGAGGAGGACCACGTCGGCGTCCGGTTCCTGCTGGATCGCCAGCGCAGGCCGGTATCGCCGGCCCTCGCCCGACTCCGTCGCCACGTCTCCGAGATC